>JALSJY010000079.1 GCA_026989045.1 Hyphomicrobiales bacterium
GACGATGCACAAAAACTTATGGATGAATCAATCGCACAAGGGTTGCGTGAACTTGACGAAGGCACTCAGGAAGATATTGCAGCTAGACGGTGCGAGAAAACTGCTCGCAATAACGCCATGAGGGAATTACCAAATTGGAGAGCAATAAAAGACAATGAGGGCATAGATGTATTCGTTGAAGTTAAAACTACTTATAAAAAAGAACTAGTAACACTCCAAGAAGCAATAAAAAGCAATGACGTTGATAAAATAGTTAACCGCTATTCTATAAAGAAAACACATTTTCCATCAACAATCTCAAAAAAAATGAAGTATCAAAAGCATCAGGATTTCGAAATGGCTGTAGTTGTTCATGCCAAGAGAAATCAAAAATTTCGTGATGAGCTAAAATCTAAACTTGGTAACTTACCGTCCTATTTGGATACTCTTACTTCTTAAAGAGTGATTTCCATGCTGTAGAATTAAAATAAATATCTGAGCGCCTGCTCTCTTGCACTTTAAAGTCGAACACCTACACCCCTTTCACACTTCCACCCCCGCTACACTCCAAAAATCAAAGCTATAGCTCCTAAAGCTAGGGATTTTAAAATCAGTGGATATTATCTTTGCTTTATTACGTTATAATTGGCTGGCTATATCTCTTCAAAGCTTAGAATAATTTGCTTTGCGTTAGCATTATCTGTTAGTTCTTGCATTGGAATTAGCACGCGCTTTTCAGGAAAGACAGTTAGTTTTTTTCTGTAAATTTCTTTTTTATTTATGCTAGCTACTAGATATCCCTTAGCTCTTTTTGTAAATCTTAGTTGTAGGTTTTTCATGCCATTATGCATGCCATTTTTTATGTCATTTGCTCGGTTGTTATCTAGGGATAATTTATGTGGCATTGCGTATTTTATTATTTCACTTGCTGTGATGATTTTTATAAAATTATCTGGGCTTGGTAATTTCCCTGCTAAATCATTGGCAACAATATGGCCAATTTGCCGACCCTCATTCCAGCTCCAGCCCGATGTTTCAACTGGGCGTAAAATATTTCCTGCCGCGAAATAAACTGGATCAGAACAACGGCCATATTGATCGACAATAGGGCCATTAGTTGCATCATCAATCTGCAAATGCCCACACCGGGCCAAACTTGCCTCAGGAGTGAATTGACCTGTAAATATCACCCCATCACACTCAATGATTTGCTTTTCACCTTTAGAATTTTCAACCTCAATAGCGCTGACTTTTATGTTGCTTTCATCGCTAATAATTTTTGTTAATTTAGTTTCAAGGTGCAAAGGCAAACCTGCCAATTTTGTATAATATTGAATTGGCCATTGTGCGGTGACATTTTTCGCCTCTTCAATCATTGCGACAGGGCTAATTTTTGCATGTTTGCAAGTCTGAATGGCAGAAAAAGCTACCAGCTCAGAGCCAATAATCACGGGGCGCTCAAATGGTTTTTGCTTTTCTAAAAACACCATAGCTTGCAATGCACCAGTGTTAATCACCCCTAGAGGACGCGAGCCTGAAACCAACCGTGCGGCGCGTGGTGTTTCGCGCACACCCGTTGCGTAAATTACGCGTTTGGCGGATATTTCCCTCATGCCCTGATTGCTAACTATTGCTAAAGTTCCGCCCTGCTTCACCTCAATCACGCTGGTTGAAGTGAGAATATTAACACCTGCTTTTATTGCACTTCGCACCAGTTTCTTGGCATATTGAGTGCCAGTTAATAGCTGTTTATATTCGCGCATGCCAAAAGGATAATGCCCGCAATGGCGAGGAATTCCACCCGCCTCACTTTCACGCTCAAGCACAATTATTTGCTTAACGCCAAACCGTTTTAATTCAATTGCAGCAGATAATCCCGCCGGCCCGCCACCAATGATTGCAACGTCTATTTGCTCTCTCATGATTGAATATCCTTCGCATCATGAGTGTTTTTTGTAATATCTTTGGCGATAGGGTTTTCAAATAATCCTTTAGTCATTTGCGATAATTTTGCCGAGCAGTAAAAACCCTGACAGCGCCCCATTGTTACCCGAGTTTGTCTTTTTAATCCTGCTAAAGAATTAGCTTTTAATGGCTCTTTTAGAGCGGCTTTTATCTCGCGTTCACTAACCATTTCGCAATGACAAATAATCTCACCATGATTTTCTTTTTGCCAATCACGCTTACCATCTTGCGCTAAAATTGATGCTGACTCTGGTAGTTTTGGATTTTTAATTTTACTGTGCTTTAATCCCATATCTTCATATAATTTATAAACATATTTAGCTATTCCCAAAGCGCTACTAAGTCCTGTTGAGCGAATGCCGCCAATTGTAAGGTGATTTTTTTCTGGCTTGGTTTCGATCTGATATTCTTTAAATTGTGTTGCGGGTCTAAGACCTGCATAAGTTGCAGTGATTGGCATATTTTTTAATGCAGGAATTTTTTTAATTCCAATATCAATTAACTCTTGTAAATCTTGCTCATTAGTTGAGGCATCAGTGCGGCTTTTTTGATCTTGCGCTGTTGGACCTAGCAACAAATTTCCAAATATTGTTCTGCATAAAACCACGCCTTTGGTTCTATTGTTCGGCACTGGTAAAATAATTGAATTTATTATCTTTGCGCTAACTTTATCAAATACTACAAACTGACCTTTTCGCGGTGTTATTTCAAATTTTGCGTCTCCAAGAAGTATTTTATTTAACTCATCACCATAAAGCCCTGCGCAATTTATTATATGGCGAGATTTTATTGTGCCGCGTGAGGTTTTTATCTCCCAAATATCACCATCAAAATCGCCACCTAAAACTTGTGTATGCAAAAAAATCTGTCCGCCATTTATAATAGATTGCTTTAAATAAGCATAAGGTGCTGACCACGGATCGATAATAGCTTCATCTGGAATGTAAATTGCCCCTTGAGCATTTTTACCTAAATTTGGCTCTTTTATTAAAAGCTGTTCCGCACTAATCATTTTTGCATCACTAATGCCATTATCATGCGCTTTAGATAATATCCCGTGTATTTTTGCAGCCTCACCATCATTCCAAGCAACAACATGAGCGCCAGTTTTTTCTATCGGTAAATTTAATTGCTTATGGATTTTATGATATTCCTCAAAGCCACTTTTAATACATGATAATTCTATTGAATTGGCTGGAGCATCAAACCCCGTGTGTAAAATAGCGCTATTGGCCTTGCTTGCCCCATCAAGAATATCACTGGCCTTTTCAATTACAGCGACTTTTGCCCCCTCAAGCGTGAATTGTCGCGCAACAGCGCAACCCACAACACCAGCGCCTATAACAATAATATCAAAGACATCACTTGTCATAGGGCTTAAAGATAGACTATTCATATTATTAGAGTTCATACTCATAATAGCCTTATATAGAAACTAGGTTTTGACCAAACAGTAGTTTTTTATGATTATTCGGTCAAGTATGATTTGGCATGATTTAGGAATTGAAGATGAAAATTAAACTTCGCCGTTCAAAAATTTTAGAAATAATCCGCAAAAAAGAACGAGCCACCGTTGAAGAATTGGCCGAATTGCTCAATATTTCTCGCGAGACTATTCGCCGTGATTTAACCGATTTGGCTAATTTAGACAAGATTAAAAAAGTTCATGGCGGGGCGGTTTTACCGCAAGTGTTTGGTGAGGGCTCATTTCAACAACGCATGTCTGAGAATGCCTTAAGTAAGGCTAAAATTGCGCAAGCGGCAGCAAAATTATTTACAGCAGGTGAGACTTTATTCATTGATACTGGCTCAACCACTCAATATTTCGCACAAGAATTATCAGAGATTTCAGGCTTAACAATAGTTACCAATTCAACTTGGATAGCAAGGACAGTTGCTGGCTCAACGTCTACTAATCAGGTATTTTTGCTTGGTGGGGAGTTTAGAGCAGATAATTCTCAAACAATTGGCGCAATGGTAACTTCTCAAATACGCTCATTTCGCGCTCATCATGTTGTTTTAACAATCGGGGCATTAGATTGGCGCACTGGGGCAATGGACTTTGATATTGAGGAGGCTCAAATTGCTCGTGCAATGATTGAGCAGTCACAAACAATCACCCTCTTAACGGATAGCTCAAAATTTAATAAGCTAGCCTCATTTGAAGTGTGCTCACTAGAAAAAATCGATAGAATTATCTGCGATACCAAACCGCCAGAAAAATTATATAAAGCACTCAAAAAAGCTAATGTAGAAATTATAATAGCCCAATAATTGAGTAAATAACAATTTCTCCTCCCCCATATTTACGTTAAACAATAGCAAATAGATAAATTATTTTAATTTTATCTATGAGTTATCCACGATTCTAGGGTTTTTACTGATATTTTGCACAGTTGGGCAAGCAAAGTGCTTGTTCGGTCATTATTCATGTGTTAACAATCATCTTAGGGAGACGATAATTGCCATCTTGTCATATTATTGTAACTTAAGCATGATTAACAGCTATTGGCTGACATTTAGCCAATTTAAATTACAGGCTATAAAAGAGCGATTTTTGAGGAGAAAATCTAATGAAGAAAAAACTAACAACAATAACGGCATCAATTGCAGCGCTCAGTGTTGCAGCTATTGCTGGCATGAGCACTGCTGCGATTGCGCAAGACTTAACAATTGTAGGTTGGGGTGGGACTACACAAGCCGCACATAAACCAGCTTATTTTGAACCATTCATGAAAGAAACTGGCATCAATGTCATTGAAGATGAGTGGAATGGCGAATTAGCTAAAATCCGCGCTATGGTTGAAACTGGCAATGTAACTTGGGACGTCGTTCAAGTTGAAGGGCCAGAAGTTGACCAAGGTTGTGCAGAGGGCTTGTTTGAAGAACTTGACTGGTCAAGAATTACCGACAAGGCAAATATGGTTGATGGCACTGTTAAAGAATGTGGTGCTGGCATTTTAATCTGGTCAGTTATTTTTGCCTATGATGGTGATAAAATTACTGGCGATGCCCCACAGAATTGGGCAGATTTCTGGAATGTTGATAAGTGGCCAGGTAAACGTGGCATGCGTCGCGGTGCAAAACCAATGCTTGAAATTGCTTTGATGGCTGATGGCGTTGCTAAAGAAGACGTTTATAATGTCCTTAGCACACCAGAGGGTGTCGATCAGGCATTTGCTAAGCTTGATGAACTTAAACCAAATATCCTATGGTGGAAAGCTGGAGCAGAACCACAACAACGCCTAGGTGCTGGTGATGTTGCCATGACTGCAGCTTATAACGCTTGGGTATATCGCATTGCTGATGAAGAGGGTCGTAACTTTAAAATGGTTTGGGACGGCAATCAATATTCAACCGATTATTGGACAATCATCAAAGGAACTAAAAACCTAGATTCAGCTTATAAGTTCTTGGAGCTTTCTATGCGTCCTGATCGTCAAGCTGTGTTCTTTAACAAAGTTACTTATGGCTGGACAGCCAAAGGCACAGGTGAGTTTGTTGACAAAAAAGTTCTTCAACATCTACCAACATACGGTAGCAATATGGACAACGCTTTGGAAACAAGTGGGGCTTTCTGGCTTGAAAATGGTGAAAGCCTAGAGAAGCGCTTCCAAGCTTGGGTATCTAAATAATATCTCCCTTGAAAACCTTTAGCTGGCGAGAAATTTCTTGCCAGTCATAATTAAATTATTTGTTTCTAATGCTAATAATACGGATGGCATAGTGAAACAAAGTGGGGAGGACTATCTTAAATTTAGGGTCTATTGAGGCAATGACATTCAAACATTGCTTTACTCTTATCTATTATATTTATTTTGACATGGTTTTAGAGAAAATGGGTTGGCAATGAGCGAACAGCTTGCAGATAATATTAGCCTTAAAAAGAAATTGCAAAAGGCTGAGCGTCGAAAAAAAATTGAAGCGCTAGGTCTTATTTCTCCGCTTTTCTTTGTTATGCTTGTTTTCTTTTTTATCCCAATTGCGCTTATGCTTTATCGCAGTATTGATAATTCTCAAATGCCTGCAGCTCTGCCACAAACAGCCGATATAATTCAACAATGGTCAGGTGAAGGACTGCCAGATGAGGCAACCTATGCTGCAATTGTTGGAGACATGAGAATTGCCAACGAAGAGAAAAAGCTTGGAATGGTCGGGCGGCGTTTAAATTTTGATTTGGTTGGCTATTATTCACTATTATCAAAAACTGGAAGAAAAATTGATGAAATAAAAGGCCCTCCATATAAAGAAGCACTGATAAATTTTGATAAAAAATGGGGTGATACACGCTATTGGACGGTAATGGAGCGCGGCCTAAAAGACAAAACCTTACTCTATTTATTAGCAGCAATGGATTTAAAATATGATGAGAATAATAAAATAGTCAAAGTACCTGAATATGAGGCTATCTATATTTCAATCATTTCACGCACGGTTTATATCTCTATTTCAATCACTATTCTTTGTTTAATTCTTGGTTTTCCAATTGCCTATTACATGGCAAACTCTCCGCCTCGCACCAGAAATTTATTGATGATTATTCTATTATTAGTGTTTTGGACTTCTTTATTGGTAAGAACATTAAGTTGGATTTTGGTGCTACAAAATAACGGGGTGGTCAATAATTTCTTGATGTTTAGCGGAATAATTAACCAGCCGCTTGAATTGGTATTTAACCGATTTGGGGTATATGTCGCAATGACGCATGTATTATTACCCTTTATGGTTTTACCGCTATATAGCGTTATGCGCTCAATCCCTGCAGATTATGTAAGGGCGGCACGCTCACTTGGAGCAAAATCTATCACGGCATTCATTAGAGTTTATCTGCCGCAAACCCTACCAGGTATTGGCGCTGGCGCTCTTATGGTGTTTATTCAAGCACTTGGATATTATATTACGCCAGCGCTTGTTGGTGGACCAAGAGACCAGATGGTTAGTTATTTTGTCGCATTTTTCGTTAATGAGAGAGTGAATTGGAGCATGGCATCTTCGCTTGGAGTTGTTTTGTTAATTCTAACTGGTTCACTTTATTTAATGTTTGGTAAAAAAGTTAATATTGCCAATATGAAGTTAGGGTAAAGAAAATGGCACTTCCAGCTCACGCAACATCTGGCGAAAAAGTTTTTTATTACGGCTATCGGGTAATCGTTGCCATAATATTCTTTTATCTTATTTTTCCGCTATTAACTATTATTCCACTGTCGTTTAACTCTGGCGAGTTGCTTTCTTATCCTATGCAGGGTTTTAGTTTCCGATGGTATGAAGATTTCTTTGGATCAGGGCGTTGGGGGCTAGCAATTAAAAACTCGCTTATTATTGGGCTTTCCTCAATGGTTTTGGCAACTATTCTTGGCACAGCCGCCGCGGTTGGTATTAACCGAGCTGACTTCCCCGGCAAACAAATAATTGTTGCTCTATTGATTTCTCCAATGATGATTCCATTGGTTATTACCGCTCTTTCGCTTTATTTATTCTTTGGAAAATTTGGCCTTAACAACACATATGCGGGGCTTATTTTAGCTCATACAATTTTGGGCATGCCATTTGTGTTAATCACTGTTAGTGCCACTTTGCAAAGTTTTGATTATAATCTTATGCGTGCAGGTGCTTCGCTTGGTGCTTCTCCCTTGCGAGTATTTTTTAAAATTGTATTTCCAAATATAGCACCAGGTATTTTTTCTGGCGCTTTATTTGCTTTTGCTACTTCGTTAGACGAGGTGGTGGTGGTGATGTTTATTGCAGGCCCCTCACACAGAACAATTCCACGGCAAATGTTTTCTGGCATTAGGGAGAATTTAAGCCCTACATTATTAGCCGCAGCTACTGTTTTAATTGTTTTTGCAGGCATGTTAATGTTGACTTTAGAGCTTTTACGCAAACGAAATGAAAAATATAATTCTCCACCAGGAGGCGGTGGAGCGGCCAAATAAGCATTGCTTTGAAAGGCTGGATTAAAGTGAGAAATATTAGATGTTAATTGCACAAATTAGTGACCCACATATTACAGAAATAGGCGAAAAAGCTTATAATATTGTGCCGAGCAATGACAATCTTGCGCTTTGTATTAAGCATATAAATCAACTAGAGCCGCAACCAGATTTAGCTTTGATTACAGGTGATATTGCTAATGATAAAAAGCTTGAACAAACAAAAAATGCCGCCTCTATATTAGATAATCTCAACTGCCCATATTATATCATTCCCGGCAATCATGATGACAAGCAAGCCTTGTGGTCAGTGTTTGGCGGCAAAGCAATTTTATCTAAAGACAAAAATTTCATCAATTATGTGATTGATGGATATAAAATGCGGATAATTGGCTTAGATAGCACAAAGGAAAATGCTGCTGGTGGGCAGATGTCTCAAGCAGGGCAGCAGTTTTTGGGGAAATGCTTAATTGAAGAGCCGCACAAGCCAACGCTTATATTCATGCACCACCCGCCAATTAAATGCTCACTTATTGAAACTGATATTGATGGTTTTGATAGAGCCGAAGAATTTGGTGAGTTGATTGCAAAATTTTCAAATATTAAGGCAATCATTTGTGGCCATATTCACCTGCCCACAAATAGTTTATGGAATGGCACAATTGTTAGCACAGCGCCAAGTACGGGAATGCAACTTAGACTTGATCTAAGTATGAAAAAGCCATCTGAATTTTATTTAAATAAAACAGGTTATCAACTGCACCATTTTACTAAACAACAAAATCTAATCACGCACACAATATATGTGCATAAAAATAACGACGGCCCTTATCCATTTATTGAGCATCGTCCAAATCAAGAGCTAAAATAGCTGGGAGCTAAATGTGAGCAATCAAGAATTTCATGTAAGTTTTAAAAATGTGCAAAAATCTTATGATGGCAAAATTCTCGTCGTCAAGGATCTGAATTTGGATATTGAAAAGGGCAAATTTGTAACCATGCTTGGTCCATCTGGCTCTGGCAAAACAACTTGTTTAATGATGCTAGCTGGCTTTGAAAGCGCAACCAGTGGTGAGATTTTATTTAACGGTAAGCCAATAAATAAAATACCACCCCATAAACGCGGCATTGGCATGGTGTTTCAAAATTATGCACTTTTCCCGCATATGTCGGTTGGCGAAAATTTAGCTTTTCCATTACAGGTGCGAAAAATTGCAAAACCAGAAGTAGAGGTAATGGTCAAAAACGCTTTAGATATGGTGCAAATGGTAGATTTTATTGATCGCTATCCTGGGCAGTTATCTGGTGGGCAGAAACAGCGTATTGCGTTAGCACGGGCATTAGTTTTTAACCCTGAATTAGTGCTTATGGACGAGCCGCTTGGCGCTTTAGACAAGCAATTGCGTGAGCAGATGCAATATGAAATTAAACATATTCATGAGCGGCTCGGCGTTAGCGTGGTTTATGTAACCCATGATCAGGCTGAAGCTTTGACTATGTCAGATCAAATTGCAGTATTTAATGATGGCATCATTCAACAATTAGCAAGCCCTGAAGATCTATATGAGCGCCCTGAAAACAGTTTCATTGCGCAATTTATTGGCGAGAATAATCAACTAAGGGGGGTTATTGAAAAAATTGATAAAAATATTGCACTAGTAGCCCTAGAGGGTGGCAAAAAAGTTTCTGCACTTATGGTTGATGTAAAGGATATAGGTGAAAACACTATATTATCTATCAGACCTGAGAGAGTTATTATTAAACCAAGGGCTAGTAATTCAACAGACATAGATGGCAAAGTGCTTGAGCTTATTTATCTTGGCGATCATATTCGTTGTCGAATGATGGTAGCAGGAAATGACGAATTCATCGTCAAAATGCCTAACTCTTCAAATCACGCGCAATTAAAAGTGGGTGAAGAGATTGGCATTAGTTGGGAAAAGGAAGACTGCCGCGCACTTAAACCATAAACCTATGTTATTTTTTAGATGACCCTATAATATCTTCAAGTAATGCATAATCATTCTCGCGATAATTCTGCACAATTGTTGCTGACATGTCCGAGCTTATACCAAGTGAATTCATAACTATTGCGCCAAGTTGCAAGCTAGCTTCAACTGTTTCAGGCACGGTGGCATTTGCACCGTTTGTTTCTAGCTTCCTTAAATGTTTCATATCGCGAGCGCGAACAAAAATCTGTAAATTGGGATATTCTTTTCTTAAAGATGCAACGATATGATTAACATCATTAACTTTATCTAGGGTCATCACAACAGCAACTGCATTTTGAGCTCCAGCCGATTCGAGCACAGACATTTGCGAGGCATCACCATAATAAACTGGCATGCCTTTAGCCGAACATTTTAAAACTCGATTAAGATCATAATCAATAGCTATATAAGAAATGTCGCCATCGGTAAGAACCTTTGCTATAGTTTGCCCAACTCGACCAAAGCCAGCAATTATAACATGTTTTTGCACCTGACTTACTTCAACATCAATTTCTTTAGCCAGTGTTTTTTCTGACCTATCAAGACTAATAGATAATTTATGCCCTAAATGAACAAGCGCAGGCGTGATAACCATTGTGACAACAATCACCGCCAATAATATTTGTGCAATATGCATTGGAATAAGATTTAAGGCAGTAGCTGCACCAAATAAAATAAACCCAAACTCACCAGCTTGCGACAAAGTAAGCCCGATTTTAATTGAAATATTATTTGGTATCTTAAACAAAAGACATAAAAGATAAGTGATAATCGTTTTGCCAGCAATCAAAGCCGCAACCAATAAAGCCACCAGCCATGAATATGTAAGAATGAAAGCAATATCAATTGACATGCCAATGGTGATAAAAAACAAACCCAATAACAAGCCTCTAAAAGGCCTAATGTCTGCTTCAACCTGATGTCTATATTCTGTTTCTGCTAACAATAGCCCTGCCAAAAACGCCCCAAGAGCCATAGATAGACCTGTTAAAGACAATAGCCAGCCTGTGCCAAGCACCGTTAAAAGGGTCATAGCAACAAAAAGTTCTGAACTCTTAGCATTGGAAATTACACGAAAGATTGGCTTTAGGATTAAGCGACCGACCCAAAAAGCAACTATTAAAGCGATGCTAGCTTGAAGAATAGCTGACCCAAAAGCAATTACAAATGAGCTATCTTGTTTTGCTAATATTGTTACCATGATTAAAAGCGGCACAACGGCAAGATCTTGAAACAGCAAAATAGCAAAAGAAATATTACCAAATCTTGTAGCTCTTTCCCCCCTTTCATTCATTAACTGCAGCACAAATGCAGTTGAGGAAAGAGCTAAAGCCCCGCCAATTATAGCAGCAGCCTTCACCTCAACGCCCAACAAATAGGCAATAGAGGCTATAACAAAAGCAGTGATTAAC
Organism: Hyphomicrobiales bacterium; assembly: GCA_026989045.1. GTDB lineage: Bacteria > Pseudomonadota > Alphaproteobacteria > Rhizobiales > Devosiaceae > S141-66. The sequence goes on from JALSJY010000079.1 coordinate 11,278, forward strand.
ACTTGAGACAAGCCAAGGCCAAACACATAATGTTTTAGCTTTTTCAATCGCTCTAATGGCAGATCAAGCCCTATAGTGAATAATAAAAAAACAACACCAAACTCTGCCAATGTATGAGCGCTTTTTGTATCACCTATAAAGCCAAAGCCGTGCGGACCGATAAGCATACCAACACTTAAATATCCCAGAATTGGCGAAACTTTAATTCTATGAAACAGCGGGACAATAGCCAAAGCTGCAACTAAAAAAATCAAAAAATCCTGAAACATTGTCGAATTATGCATATCAACCCACTAACTCAAACCTACAAAAAACAGGTTTTACTAATAATAAAATTATAGTAGCATCTCGAAGTTGATAAATTGCTACTTCAGAAAATTTGCATGTTTTTTGATTTTATTTCTAGGTTTAGTTAAGTTAACCATTCAATTTTTAAACCCCTAATAGCGCAGCACCAATAACTCCTGAACTATCACCAAGGGTGTTTTTGACGATTTTTGGCTTTATTTCATCATCAGAAAATTGCGCTTTAACTCGGCTTAAACCATCGGTATAAATTTCTGCTATATTAGATAATCCACCACCTACAACAATAACATCGGGGTCAATTGTTGTAACTAAGTTAGCCAGAGCGATGCCAAAATAATCTAAATATTTCTCTATAGCGATATTAGCATGCTCTTGTTTTTCTCGGTAAAGTTCAATGATTTTTTCTGCGCCAATATTAATACCGCTAAGGTCTTCATAGGCTCTTTGCAAAGAGCGCCCGCCAAGATATTGTTCAACACAGCCCTTTCTACCGCAATAACATTGAGCTCCATTTATATTGATTACAGAATGCCCCCATTCGCCAGCAATTTTATTTGCCCCTGAAACCAGTTTATTATTTACAACATATCCCCCACCGCAGCCTGTTCCGATTATAATTCCAAATGCACTTGCTTTACCCTTAGCCGCACCAAGTTGTTGCTCGGCTAAAATGAAACAATTGGCATCATTTTCTATTGTTAGCTTTCTTTGTAAAGAAGATTGCAAATCTTTTAAAAGTGGTTGACCATTCATAACCACAATATTGCAAAATCTTAACAGCCCTTTTTTGGGAGATATTGAGCCAGGTGTGCCAATGCCTAAACTATGAGGTGCATTATTTATCTCTTTAACTAAGCGGTGGTATATAGATTGAAGGTGATGCAACATTGCAGAATAATCGCTATTTTGATCAATTTTTTCTCTATAACGAAAATATTCTTCATTGGAATTATCAAGAATAATTCCTTCAATTTTTGTGCCTCCAAGATCAATGCCAATTTTATACATTTCATGCCTATAAGAATGAGAATAAAGTTAGCCAATGTTAGGAATTCGCTGAATTTAAGTCAATCACAAGCTAATGTTATAACAATAGTTTTTGATCTTAAAAATGATGGCCATCACGCCCTGCAATATATACAATTTCTTCTTTGGTTGATTTACGCCCCAAAGCATTATTACGTTTTGGAAAACGTCCAAATTCAACAATAATATCGCGATGCGATATTTCAAACTCAAGCGTATTTTTATTCCCCAACCCCTTATAAAGCCGCACAGCTTCATCATGAATGATTAGCGATTCTGAATGCATATATGGCATATAGGCAAACATGCGCTGCTGCTCGCTAAGCTCGCTATCTCCCCTTAAAGATACCAGCTCTTGGGCTAATGTTAATGCCATTGCATCTGTTGCAAACGCTTTTGCTTCACCACGAAAAAATTGGCGTGAGAATTGATCTAAAACAAGAATTTCTGCCAAACGCCCTTGAGGAGTCTTGCGCCATTTATAGGCTTCCCCCTGCGCTATTTGTTGATGCAGTTTAAAATATTTCTTATGCAAATCCTGATCAAATTCTTCTGACGAGTTAAACCAATTTTCAGGATTAATTTCTTCAAACCAAAAATCAATAATTTCTTTTGCACCGATCACTTTTATCTCTTCAAAAAACAAGGCAGAGCAAATTTTGCTCTGCCTTAATCTATGATAAATTAGCCACAGCGATATGGAACGCCAGCCTTATCCATAACTTTATTATATTTTTTGAAAATCTCAATAACCCTTGCGGCTCGGTCATTTCTTGAGGCTAATTCGTCCCAAAAGCCTTCAGCATCTTTAATGACTGTGTCCCACTCTTCAGCAGGAATTGTAGTTAGTTTTAATTTGTCGCCATTAACACGCAAATCGGCTTCACCGCCCCAATACCATACTTGGCGATAATAATGAGATTGATCCATGCTCATTTTGAACAACTCTTGCAAATGCGCTGGAACTTTTGCCCAAGAATCACTATTGGCAAAGTAAGAGCCACACCATGCACCCGTTACGTTGTTAAGCAGTGCATAGTTACAAATATCAGCCCAGCCAACCTCATAAGCTTCAGTAAAGCCACACCAAGCAACTCCATCAAGCTCGCCTGTTTGCAGCGCAACTTCTACATCTTCCCAAGGAACTGTTACAGGAATTAGACCATATTTTGATAAGAAACGACCAGCCGTTGGCACACCAAACACGCGTTTGCCACGCATATCTTTTAGTGAATTGATCGGCTCTTTAGTAAAGATGTGAAGTGGATCCCACGCGCCAGCGCCAAGCCATTCAACGCCTTCAATTTCATCATAAGCCTCTTGCCAAATCTCATTAAGACCATAACGATCAAATAACACTGGTAGATCGAGCGAGAAACGAGATGAGAATGGGAAATAGCCGCCAAAATCAGAAATATCAGCAGGTGAGGCCATTGTCGCATCGTCAGATTGAACCGCATCTAATGTGCCATTTTGCAAAGCACGAAACAACTCACTGGTTGGCACGAGCTGATCTGCATAATATAGCTCAATTTCCATCTCGCCATTAGCAGCCTTATTAAAAGCCTCAATTTGTGGCTTAATAACATGTGCACCAAGTGGAGCACCTGAATAAGTTTGCAAACGCCATTTAATTGGCGCTTGTGCTTTAACAATACTAGGTGCTGCTAGTGCTGCCGCACCGCCAAGACCAGCCGTTTGTAAAAATTTACGTCTATTAGTAGTCATATTTACCTCCTCAGATATGAACATATTTTAGCAGACCATCTGCCCTACTTGCCCCTTTTGGGGTTCTTCATCTTCCGTAAATAAGCTCAGGTAACCACATAGCGATTTGCGGAAAAATCATGATAAGCGCCAATGCGAAAACCATAACAAACACAAAAGGAATGATTGAAACATAAATATCCCTTATGCCTATTTCCTTTGGTGCTAACGCTCGCATTAAAAATAAATTATAGCCAAATGGCGGTGTCATATAGGCAATTTGTGTGGTGATTGTATAAAGCACCCCATACCAAATTAAATCAAAACCAAGCGCCGCAACCAAAGGCACATAAAGCGGAGCAACAATTACCAACATTGCTGTATCGTCCAAAAATGTCCCCATGATAAGAAATGACAATTGCATCAATATTAAAATTGTCCAAGGATTTAAGCCAAGCTGATCGGTAAATAAATTATCAATCGCCTTAACAGCGCCAAGACCATCAAACACAGCGCCAAAACCAAGTGCTGCCAAAACTATCAACATAAACATGCATGAAATCGCCAAAGTCTGACGAACAGAAACCTCAAACACTTTGCGTGTCATTCTGCCCTTTAGCACCGCCGCTGCAAAAGCTGTCATTGCGCCAATTGCCGAACTTTCAACTAAAGATGTCCAGCCGTTTAAAAAAGGAACCATCATAGCAAGGAAAATAGTGATTGGCAAAAGACCCGCCAAAAGAAGTTTACGTTTTTCTTTCTTACTATATTTAGCTATTTCCTCAGGCGGAATTGCAGGGCCTAATTCAGGCTGAATTTTACATCTTACAGCAATATAAATAACGAATAATGCCGCCATCATTAAACCGGGCACAATCCCCGCTAACCATAACTGCCCCACTGGCTGGCGTGCAATCATTGCATAAAGCACCATAACAACCGAAGGCGGCACAAGAATGCCAAGTGATGAGCCAGCTTGTATTACGCCCGTAACCATTTTTTTGTCATAACCTCGACGTAATAATTCTGGCAAAGCAATGGTTGCCCCAATTGCCATGCCAGCGACAGAAAGCCCATTCATTGCCGAAACAAGCACCATTAAACCAATTGTGCCAATCGCCAACCCGCCACTTATTGGTCCCATCCAGACATGAAACATCTTATAAAGATCTTCGGCAATTTTACTTTCCGAAAGAATATAACCCATGAAAATAAACATCGGCAAAGTTAACATGGGATACCATTTCATCACCTTCATTGCTGCAGAAAAAGGAATGTCTGAACCTCCAGTTCCCCATAATGCTAACGCTGCGATTGCTGCAATGCCGCCAATTGCTCCAAATACTCGCTGGCCTGTGAAAAGCATCAGCATCATTGATGAAAACATAAATATTGCGATTAACTCATAGGACATTGATTGGCGCTCCTCTTAACTTGGCAATATCTTTAATCAATTCTGAAATAGCCTGAAGTAGCATTAGGAAAATGCCAAAAACCATCACGCTTTTTACTGGCCACATCAAAGGCCGCCAAAGCGTTGGACTACGCTCCTGATATTCAATAGCGTATGAAATTGAATCAATTCCGCCATAGATTAAAACACCAAGGTAAAAAATTAACAGCAATATTGTGAAACTATCCACCCAAGCCTTTTTGCGATCTGACCAACGTGAATAAAAAAGATCCATTCTAACATTAGCACCCATCTGAATAGAATAAGCACCACCAACCAAATAATAGGCAACAAGCACATATTGCGCCACTTCTAATGTCCAAGAAGATGGCACAACAAAAGCAGCCTTGGAAATAGTTGACCACATTAAAATAGCCATGAGGACAAAAATGCCATACATCATGATTCGACCAATAAAATAATTGATACGATCAACAATTCTTACATAAGCTATTGCGAACTTTGGCATTCCACTTAACCTCTTATCGATTAGTCGCTGAGTTAACAGTTTTGCTTATTCAAAAACTTGTTTTTAAAAATATAAAACAATCAGCAAAAGTCATAATTATCTAGCTATTAAACGCCATAGGTTATTTTGGGTAATATGCGATTTTCATTAAACGCTCTAAGCAAAAATTTTATTTTTGCCAACTAAAACTACAGCCCTAAAAACACACATAATAAATGCCCGTATGGTCACTTTATTATGTATCACACTAATATTATTAGTTTTTATTTTCTCTCCTGTATCAAATTCTCCTCTAATTCAACACTATTGAAAACTAACCACTTGTCAATAGGCTAGAGGCAAGCATAATATAAATAATGCGATTTGAATAAAATGCTCTAAAAGGGAAAGCTGAAATGCGCATTGCAGCGATAGATCAGGGTACAACCAGCACGCGCGTTTTAATTGCCTCTAGCAATAATGACCCAGAAGTCATTCACTCAATTGAACATACTCAACTTTATCCGCAATCTGGCTGGGTTGAACATGACCCACAGGAGATTATAAAAAATATTCAATCATGCGCTGATGTAGCAGGCTTGGTAGATGCTTTTGGAATAGATAACCAAGGCGAGAGCTGTTTAGCTTGGGACAAAGAAACCAAAAAACCACTTTCAAATATAATAGTCTGGCAGGATAATCGCACTTTAGATCAAATAGAAAAATTAAAAGCGCAGGGCTTTGAAGCAAAGACCTTAGAAATAGCAGGCCTACCACTAGATACATATTTTTCAGCTAGCAAATTAGGCTGGATAATAAAAAACAATAAAAAAGCACAAGCAGCACTAAAAAAAGGTAATTTGCGCTTAGGCACAACTGATGCTTTTTTTCTTGATCGCATGACAGATAATTTTGTTACCGATATCACAACGGCATCACGCACATCTTTAATGAACATCGCTACGGGGGAGTGGGACAAGGACTTATGTAAAATATTTGCAGTACCCATAGAAACATTGCCAAAAATTGTTCCAAGCACCGGCAATTTTGGATCAATAAAAACCAAACATGGCTTAATACCAATCACGGCCTCCATTGTAGATCAACAAGCAGCACTTTATGGCTTTGGCTGTAAGGAAATGGGCGAAGCAAAAATAACCTTCGGCACAGGCGCTTTTGCGCTGATGATAACAGGGGAGCAAATATTTAAAAAACCAAAACAAGGCCTCTTGCCAACCATCGCATGGCAAAAATATGGTGAAAAACCAACCTATGCACTTGATGGAGGTATTTATACTGCCAGCGCCGCAATAAACTGGGCAAAGTCACTTGGTTTATTTTCTGACCTTAGTGAGATAAACTCCTTTTATGGTTCTGCTGCTAGCGATAGCGGGTTGATATTCATGCCAGCCCTATCAGGTCTTGCTTGCCCGCACTGGGATCGCCAAGCAAGGGGAATGTGGCTTGGACTTTCACTTGATCATAAGCCTGAACAATTAGTGCAGGCAATTTTAGAGGGCATAGCATTTAGGGCAGCTGAAGTGATTGAGGCAATGAATGAATGCACCCCCTTGGGCAATATAATTCTTATTGATGGCGGAATGAGCAAGAATCCATATTTTTGCCAATTTCTAGCTGATGTTTTACAAAAAGAGGTTCGCCCCTCAAACCTACCAGAGCTAACCGCTTATGGAGTTGCGCTTTTAGCGGCTGACTTCATTAAAGAAAGGCAAGACGGCAAACTGCAATTTAAGCCATCACAATTTAGCTCATATAAGCCACAAAATAATCGCGCCAAAACCTTTGCAAAATTTAAAAAGGCTATAATAATATCAAAAAACTGGGTCGGTTAAATAAATTACCTATCTGAATTAGGCATTTTCCCGCCAATCATTTTAGTAACATCTTTTGCTGCATTCATAACAATAGAACCAAGCTCTACTACTCTATTATCTTCAAACCGCACCGCAGGGCCTGAAACTGAAATGCCCGCAATAGCCTCCCCAAAACTATTATAAATTGGTGCAGCAACACAGCGCATACCACTATATCTCTCTTCATTATCAAATGCCCAACCACGCTTTCTTGTTAATTCTAAATCATTAAAAAGAGAGTGTGACGAACTAAGGGTTTTGCTTGTAAATTCTGTTAAACCAGTTTTTTGCAAAATTTTCTTAATTTCTGTTTGCTCCATATTAGCCATAAGCACCTTGCCTATACCAGAGGCATGAATGGCAGAGCGGGTACCAGCACGAAAAAATGCACGAATTGGATTATGAGATTCTACCTGAGAGATAAAAACAACATCACCAACATCAGCAATGGCTAAATTTGCAGTCTCACCTGTTTTTTCCATAAGGTCACGCATAACAATATGGGAAGCTTCAACCAGATTAGTGCGCTCTAAATATGAACTTCCAATTCTAAAAGCCTCAATTCCAACTCGCCAATGTTGACCTATTTCATCAAACTCAACAAAACCATGTTTTTGCAAAGTTGCTAACATTCGATGCGCTGAAGAGGGGGGCATTCCTACCTGCAAAGATAGGTCAGTTAATGTAACACTACCTGCTTTTGAAAGCACTCTTAAAATTATCAAACCCTTTTCAAGCGCTTGAACAATTCCACCAGAGGCGTCATTTGAAAGTGATTTTGGCCGGCCTCTTGGTCGTTTTTGAACATTCATATTATTCATAATTTGCCCCTTTATAATCGCATTTATAACTTAATCTATAGTTTCATCTTTTTAACTATTTTGAAAAAATAAGAAAAATTAATATTTTCTGAAAAATTAGGACAAAATAATAAAAAATTAAATATAGTGTAAAAACAAATAGATATCAACCATCAACATGTAAATGGAAATATTTTTCAGAAAAATTGAAAACAATTATAGCTCGTTATATACTTAACCCAATCTAATTTTTAAGTGGAGCAATTATTATGATTGGACAAAATCCAATTTTTATTCCCGGGCCAACAAATATCCCAGATCAATTGCGCAATGCAATGAATGTGCAATCTAGCGACCATCGCGCACCAGATTTTGTTGAAATTTTTGCTCCCGTATTAAAAGACCTCAAAAAAATCTTCAAAACTAAAACCGCTAAAACCATTATTTTTCCAGCAAGTGGCACAGGGGGCTGGGAAGCTGCAATTGCTAACACTCTGAGTGTTGGTGACAAAGTGCTTATTGCTCGCTATGGCATGTTTTCACATCGTTGGATTGATCTTTGCCAGCGCCACGGTCTTGAAGTTGAAATCATTGAATGTGAGTGGGGAACAGGCGCTCCAGCTGATTTATTTGCGCAACGATTAGAGCAAGATAAAAACCACGAAATCAAAGCTGTGCTAGTAACTCACAATGAAACAGCAACTGGTGTAAAATCAGATATTGGCAAAACTCGCCAAGCAATAGATAGCGCCAATCACCCTGCCCTATTATATGTTGACTGTGTAAGTTCGCTTGCTTCAATGGACTTTCAGATGGATAAATGGAGCGTGGATATTGCTATATCTGGCTCACAAAAAGGCTTTATGCTAACTGCAGGTCTAGCAATTCTTGCCGTTTCACCAAAAGCAATAGAAATAGGAAGAAGCGCAAACCTGCCTCGCACATTTTTTGACTTTACTGATATGTTAATCGCCAATAAAAATGGCGGCTTTCCATACACCCCCCCCTTACAACTTATTCACGGCCTCAGCGCTGCCCTAAAAATAATAAATGACGAAGGTCTAGAAAATGTTTTTACCCGCCACTATCGCTTAGCCCAAGGAGTGCGTGAAGCAGCAAAAGCTTGGAATATGAAACTTTGTGCAAAAACACCAGACCTTTACTCAGATTCAATTAGCGCAATTTATGTCCCAAATGGTTTTAATTCAGATGAACTCACCAATCTTGCCTATGATAAATACAATGTTTCCTTTGGTATTGGGCTTGGTGAAATGGCTGGCAAGGCATTTCGCATTGGCCATCTAGGAGCATTAACAGATGTAATGGTGCTTTCAGGCCTCGCAACTATTGAAATGGCAATGACTGACTTAAACTACCCAATAGAACTTGGCGCTGGAGTAAGTGCAGCACAAGAATATTTTCGCAACTCTACTAAAATTATAAAATCTGAGGCATAGCGAATGAGCAAAAAGGCAAAATTAAATATCCCAACCTATGATGATGTTCTTGTAGCCCACAAGCGCATAAAACCCTATATTCATCACACCCCAATTTTAACTAGTGAATTTTTAAATAATCTTACAGGCGCGGAGCTATTTTTTAAATGCGAAAATTTTCAAAAAGCTGGCGTATTTAAAGCCCGCGGGGCATCAAATGCAGTGTTTGGTCTTTCAGATGAACAAGCAAAAAAAGGCGTTGCTACTCACTCCTCAGGCAATCATGGCCTTTCGCTAAGCTATGCCGCAGGAAAACGTGGCATACCAGCAACCGTCGTTATGCCAAACACTGCCCCTCAAGCTAAAAAAGATGCCGTTAGTGGCTATGGTGCAACAATTGTTGAATGTGAGCCAAGCACATCTTCACGCGAAGCAGTTTTTGCTGAAGTGATGGCAAGTTCTGGTGCTGATTTTATCCACCCATATAACGACCCTCGAGTAATAGCGGGGCAAGCAACATGCGCCAAAGAAATATTTGAAGAGCTTGGAGAATTTGATGCGCTTGTTGCACCAATTGGCGGCGGTGGCATGATTTCTGGCTCCTGTCTATCCCTTTCAAATATTTCTCCTAAAACAAAAATTTATGGTGCGGAACCTGAACAAGCAGACGATGCCTATCGCTCACTAAAAGCTGGCTATATCATTGCCGATGATGCGCCAGTGACTATTGCCGATGGCCTAAAAGTTCCCTTAAAGGATTTAACTTGGCATTTTGTTTCTAACTTTGTGAGCGACATTTTACTTGCTAGCGAACAAGAGATAATTGATGCCATGTATCTTGTTTGGCAAAGAATGAAAATAATTGTTGAGCCAAGCTCAGCAATTACGCTGGCAACAATATTAAAAAATAAAAATCTATTTGCTAACAAGCGAGTTGCAGTGATTCTAACTGGCGGCAATGTTGATTTAAAAAAATTGCCGTGGATGTAATCATAGAAATAATAATAAATATAAGCATGATTGACAGGAAATTAGGAGAAGAGAATGAGTAAAATAAATTTAGATGAATATGAAGTTGGCTATAATATTCCTGCTAAACTAGGTATGAATGAAGCTGACATTCAAACTCCTTGTTTGGTTGTAGACCTTGATGTTTTAGAAAAAAATATCAAAAAAATGCAAACCCACGCTAACACAATGAATGTCCGACTGCGTGTGCATGGAAA
>JALSJY010000080.1 GCA_026989045.1 Hyphomicrobiales bacterium
AAACAAGACGAAAAGCACATTCTTTTGTGGGAAAGAGTGTCCAATTAGGCTGAAAATAACTAAATCAACAAACCTTGCTAAAGAGATAAAGCGTGTACGCTTGGCACGTGATAAACTTGCAATGTTGGTTGTAAATGACCCTGTTTATCTTCCGATTTTTGAAAGGCTTGAAAGTGATCTCGCTATTCTTGAAACCAAAGAAGAAACGATTGAACATGCAAGAAATATAGCACGTCAAAGAGCAACTGATTGAACGCATTGATGCAAATGTTCAAGCGTTGCGCCTTTGCCATATCTTTCTCTGTTTAATCGATGCCCGAATAGATCACGACGTATTCTCTCATCAATGCCAGCCGCAAGCATTCTATCTTCAAAGGCATGGCGCAAGCCATATAAAGTATGGCTAGATGTTTGAAGAAGATTATTCTCTCGTAAAAACTTATTCACTGTAGCAGATAGGCTAGAACTATTGCGATAGCGGGGAAAGCCTTCTGGGCATTGCTGAAAAGCTTCAAGACTAACGCCTGCAAGCGGAATTACACGGCGAGAATGAACGCTTTTAAGCTGACGCCCAACTCCCTCAATAGAAATATGAGGCACATCTCCTTCAAGCTTGATATGTTCAGGAAGCAAACCACACCCCTCACTAGGCCTGTAACCAGTATTCACCATGCCTAAAACAATACAACGGGCTTGAGTGTTAAGTCTGCCTAGAGCATCTGGAGCAAGCAGTTTCTCTTTAATCCAGTTTTTTGAAAATGGCGGGCGTTGATTTGGCTCTCCTTGCTTAAAAGTAAGGTCTGATAATGGAAGGCTTAAACCAAGGCGTTTTAGCTTATTCACTGTCTTTAGAATATCACCCAAATGAAGCAAATCCTTATTGGCGCTATTTGGGGTAAGTCCTTCGGCTTTCATGCGATCAATCCACCATTGACGAAAGTCAAGCATGTCATCGCCAGAAATCTCACTAATTTCCTTATCGCCCACTACACCAATAAAATTAGTAACCGCTTTTATACGAGGATTGCGCCATCTCCTGAGTTGATCGTTGCTTTTCCCTAGCGTTCTATCTTGCGCCAGCGCCCAGTAAATGTCTAAAGTCCGAGTTACAGTTATTTCAGGCAAAGTTGCACCACCAAGAACTGCAGCGGCTTCAAGCTTATCTAGAGTTCCTTTTTTTTCTTCAACAGATTCCACTCTATCTAGCAGGTCATTATGTGGCAGGTCTGCAATATTGTCAGCATCAACATAGCGAAACCCACGAACTGCTGCTAATTTCTTTACTGCATCAAATCTGATTTCAGCATTGTCATTATCTCCTGCAAGACGAGCTTCCCATGCTTCAATATAGTGTTGCCAAGCACTAGGAGCTTTCTGATGAGCTACAGTTTCAGAATCAGTATGAAGACTAATCCAAATAAAGCTACGTTTCTCAACAGGGCTATATCTTATTGGTACTCGTTTTATCAAATAAAAGATTTCATTCCTTTTAGTGATGCCCATTTACTTATCCTAAAAATCCATTTTGTATAGCAGATTGTATAGCAAAATGTATAGCAAATCAAGGGTGATGTGTGGCGGACTAAGCTTGCACTAAAGTTTAATGTAGCAAAATCAATGAGTTAAAGGAATTGTTAAAGAGAAAAAATGGCGGAGAGGAAGGGATTCGAACCCTCGAGACAGTTACCCGCCTACACCCTTAGCAGGGGCGCGCCTTCAGCCACTCGGCCACCTCTCCAAGGACGCTTAAATCCTAAGTTGAAGTGCAAATCAAGTATAGAATTCGCATTTATTGATGTTGCATAAAAATATCTTGTTAAATAGGCGAAAAGTAAAAGGCCGAAACATAGTTTCGGCCTTAAAAATTTGTAGATTCTGACTTTTTATAATTTGATACGATATGATCCGAATCCGCTTTCTGCTTCACCGACATATTCTATTTCTATCGCCGTTACATCTGCTAGGTGATCTTTGGCTTTAGGGCCAGTTTCAAATAGTACGCTGGTGTTAGCTAATGGCGCTAATGACCAATTGTTATCGGCTTTTGGATTAACCGTGCCTTTCTCCACTATATAGCGAACAAGCACATCGCGGTTGGTGTCTGGGCCAATGAATATGATTGTTGAGCCATCATTTCCTGGGAATGTTCCCCCGCCACCTGCACGATAATTATTTGTTGCTACAACAAATTTTTGGTTAGGGTCAATCGGTGCGCCGTTATATTGAAGGTCTACTATACGGTTAGCACTTTCGTCTAACAACTCTCCTTTTGGGCCATATTTTGAAGGCTGGCTGACATCAATTTTATAGGTAACGCCATCAATAATATCGAAATTATACGATGGGTAATCATTGTTTATCAATGGCTGATCGGTTGATCCTGGCTCAATTTGATTAAATATACCTGCAGAGCGCTCTAGCCAATCCTTCACGGTTGCGCCATCAATCAATACGGCTCGAACAGTGTTTGGATAGAGATATAGATCTGCAACATTTTTAATGGCAACAGGGCCAATAGGAACATCTGTATAATAATCAGGGCCTCCACGTCCACCAGCTTTAAATGGGGCAGCGGCCGAAAGAATTGCTAACCCCTCCCATTCGGTTCCCTTCATCATTTGCTTAATATACCAAGTCTGAGCATTTGATACAATTTGTACAGAGGGATCATCAGCAACTAAAGCAAAATATGAATGTAATGGCGCTGTTGTTTTCCCTACAGCGCGGCGCACATATTTAAGGGTTTCATCATGCGTTTGTTGCACAGAGGCCAAAATAGCTGGCACAGATTCAACAAGAGGTATTTTTTTACGATCAACTCTCTTATAAATCGGGCGAGCTTCAGAAGTGTGAGAGACGATAACCCATTTGCCATTTTCACCTTGCTCAAGCAACAAATCAATAAGACCCATATGTGAGCCCCAAAAACCAGCCATAACTGCTGGCTTGCCCATCAGCGTGCCTTTTTCATTATCAACCCCTGCAATATCTGCATAATTGCCTGGAAATACTTTATGATGGTGTCCAGTAAAAACCACATCAATGCCATCTACGCCAGCAAGGAAGAGAGAGGCATTTTCCATTCCTTCTTTTTCGCTACCATCAATGCCCGAATGGGAAAGGGCGACTATTATATCGCAACCCTGCTCTTTCATCTGTGGCACATATGCCTTGGCCGTTTGCACAATGTCACGGGTCATAACTTTTCCTTCAAGATGTTGGCTGTCCCATGTCATAATTTGCGGTGGTACAAATCCAATAAAGCCTACTTTAATGATATGATTTTTACCTGCACCATCTATAATTTGTTTTTCTATAATTTTATATGGCTCAATAAGTGTTTTGTCAGATGTTGGGTCAGAGCCAAGTGTATTTCCCATAGCAATATTAGCACAAACAAAGGGGAAGTTTGCGCCATTAAGAGCTTTATTTAGAAAATCCAAGCCATAATTAAACTCATGAT
>JALSJY010000081.1 GCA_026989045.1 Hyphomicrobiales bacterium
TCCCAAAACTGAAAAGTCAGCTTCAATAACCTCTAACCTATTGCCTGCTTTTTCATCAGATATGATATTAACGCGCTTAGATAGTATCTGCCCCGCCTTAGCATCAGTTGACAGCAGAGCAGACAAATCTTCAATAGCCTTTTCAAGCCGTGCTTCTGCACGAAGGCGCAATTTACGCTCATAAATCAATATTGCCCAAGAAACAGCAATAAAACCACTAAGCAACGCCTCAACCATAGTAAAGGTAAGTGCATAATAGATTGTAAAGCTAAATGCCACGCCAAATAAAAATATAAAAAAATAGACTAAAACCTGCACAAAATGCCCTCTATCGCAATCAGAAATTTCAACATTTAAGCTAAAATTTATCTAAAACTAAACTGATTCTATTTCCTTTATACTCTTTTTAAGCAGAATTCACACTATCACAGATTTTATCCAAACTTGTCGGTATTAAGGTTTAATACCCTTAATAATCTTATTAGCAATATCTAAAAATGCCTTAGCTTCATCACTGCTTGGTGAGCTAGCAACAACTGGCTCACCCTTATCAGAAGTTTCACGGATATTCATAACCAAAGGCACTTCGCCTAAAAACTCCAAGCCCAAATCATCTGCCGTCTTTTTTGCTCCACCATGGCCAAAAATATCATAGCGATTGCCAGTATCAGGGGCGATAAAATAGCTCATATTTTCAACAATTCCAAAAATTTTAATATCCATCATAGAAAACATCGAAATAGCTTTTTTTGCATCAATCAATGCCATATCTTGCGGTGTTGAAACAATCACCGCACCCGCTAGTTCAACTTGTTGGGCTAAAGATATTTGAATATCTCCTGTGCCAGGAGGCAAATCAATTACCAACACATCAAGCTCACCCCAATCAGTTTCACGCAATAGTTGCCTTAAAGCAGAAGTTACCATTGGCGCGCGCCAAACAACTGCTTTATCCGCCTCAATCATAGGGCCAATTGACATTGCCTTGATGCCATAAACTTCAAAAGGCGTAAAATTCCCCTCAACTCGAGCCGCAGGCTTGCCCTCAAATCTTAACATTTTAGGAATTGACGGCCCATATAAATCAGCATCAAGAAGGCCAGTTTTTAATCCCAATGACTTCAAAGCCAGCGCCAGATTAACCGAAACAGTAGACTTACCCACCCCCCCCTTTCCAGAAGCAATAGCAATGATATTTTTAACGCCCTTAACTGGCACTCTATTGATAGCAGAGGGGCGCTTAGCTTGCGGCGGTGCACCTTCTTCTTGCCCAGATTTTTTACTTGCCTTAGGCTGAGCCTCATCAGAAGTAAGCGAAATCATCACTTTTCGCCCCTTAGCAATCTTCTCAATTTTACTTTGTGCTTCTTGGCGCACCAGCATAAATTCTTTATCCATTTCTGGCGAAATAGATATTGCCAAAGCCAGCGCTTTTTTTGTGATAATAATTTCACTTAGGCCAGAATAATCCGCTAAATTTCCACCATCAGGCAGTTTAATACCTGCCAGAATTTTACGGACTTTTTTCTCTAAATTTTTATCATTCGTAAATATAGCCATAATCCTTTAACGAAGCACGCCAACAATAGCATCGGCCATTCTGCCAATTTCATCTTCAGGAATTCCCGCAATAGAAATTCGACTATCATCAAGCATATAAATGGCATTTTCTTTCTTCAAAATACCCACTTGCTCTTTGCTTAATCCTAAAAGCGAGAACATGCCTTGATGCTCAGCTACAAAATCAAAATTGCTAGAGTTCGAGCGCTCACGAATTGCATCAGCCAGCTTTTCTCTAATATGCACAATAAACTCACGCATATCTTCTAATTCCGCTTCCCATTCAGCCCTAAGCTCAGGGTCTGCCAAAATCACCCGCACAATTTCTGCACCATGATCAGGCGGTTGAGAAAATGAAGCGCGCACAATATTTCCCATTTGTGAAAATGCAATGTCAGCCTGTTCAGGGTTTTTTGCAATGCAAAAAGCAACCCCTACCCGCTCACGATAAAGTCCAAAATTCTTTGAAGCAGAAAAAGCCAACATCATTTCAGGTAATTCTGATGCTAGCTTTCTTAAACCATAAGCATCTTCTTCCAACCCCTCACCAAAACCAAGATAGGCAGAATCAATAAACGGAAAAGCACCCGTTCTCTTAAGGCTTTTAGCTACAATGTCCCATTGCTCATTGGTTAGGTTAGCGCCAGTTGGGTTGTGACAACATGCGTGTAAAAGAACCGTATCTTGCGGCCCAAGCGCATCAAGACATTCCATCATTTCATCAAATTTCACTTTGCCAGTTTTATGGTCAAAATATGGATAAAAATTTGGCTCTAAACCCGACAATTCACACATCGGCCAATGGTTTGGCCATGATGGATCAGACACCCATATCTTGCCATTAGGGCGAGCGCGATTGATAAGTTGCAACAAAACCCAGATCGAGCCAGTGCCACCAGGTGCTTGCACAGCGCGAATGCGACTCTTATCAACACTTTCGCCAAAAACTAAATCCGAGATAGAATCACAAAAGCCACGATTACCAGAAACCCCAACATAGGTTTTGGTAGTTTCATTATCAAAAACCTGCTTTTCAGCTTTTTTCACCGCACTCATAATTGGAGTATGTTTATTCTTATCCTTAAAAACTCCAATTCCAAGATCAATTTTATCTTCCCTCTCATCGGCACGAAATTCGCCGAGAAGTTGAAAAATTTTATCTATTGGTGCTTTTTTTAGACTTTCAAACATGTCTTTTCCTTCATGTCTTTATTTAAAGAAATGGTTTAATATTAAACTCTTTATAATCCGATGATATTTTTTTGCAATTCAATTTAACTTGCTAATTTTTTTATCAATTCTGGCAATATGATTTTTAAATCACCAACCAGTGCAATATCAGCAAATTTCATCATTGGTGCATCAGCATCACTATTTATAGCAATGATTTTTTTAGCCCCACTTATGCCAGCCAAATGTTGCAAAGCACCCGAAATTCCAACCGCAATATAAAGCTCAGGTGCAATTATTTTCCCACTTTGACCAATTTGCATCTCATTAGGTGCAAAGCCCAAATCAACCGCCGCCCTTGTTGCTCCAACTGCTGCACCAAGCACTTCACCCAACTGATAAAGCATAGCAAAATTCTCTTTGCTCTCAAAAGCCTGCCCACCAGCAACAACAATTGCTGCACTAGAGAGATCAACCATATCATTTTTATTGCGCTTTTCATTTAACACTTCAACTAAAGCATTTATCTTGCCAACCTCAATTTGCTCAATTTTTGCATCATTATTTTGCACAACAGGATCAAAAGCAGAAACACGAATGCTTGCCAAAATTTTATCCTGATCAGTACTAAGAGTTTTTATTGCATTACCTGCATAAATCGGGCGATCAAATTTATTTCTCGAGTGAATTTTTATAACATCACTAATTGGCATAAGATCTAACTTT
>JALSJY010000082.1 GCA_026989045.1 Hyphomicrobiales bacterium
CCTTAATCTCTACAAGGCTGTTCAAAGCATAAGTATGGAGCAAAAAATTGCTAAGAAAATTATATGACTGGACAATGTCACTAGCCAAAACCAAACATGCACCTGTTGCACTTGGCGCAGTAAGTTTTACTGAAAGCTCATTCTTTCCAATTCCGCCTGATATTTTACTCATTCCTATGGTCGTTGCCAAACGCCAACACTGGTTTATCTATGCAACAATTTGCACCATAACGTCAGTTCTTGGCGCTTTTGTTGGCTATTTTATTGGTGCAATGTTATTTAAAACTATTGGCGCGCCTATTCTTGAGTTTTACGGCGCTGAGCATAATTTTGATAGATTTAAAGCTTGGTATGAGCAATGGGGTGGCTGGGGTATTTTGCTTGGTGCCGTTACACCATTCCCCTATAAAGTATTAACAATATTTTCTGGATCAGTTGGTTTTAATCTTGTTGTCTTCACAATCGTGTCACTAATTGGACGTAGCCTTAGATTCTTCTTAGTTTCAGCTTTAATATATAAATTTGGTGAACCAGTAAGAATATTTATTGAAAAGCGCTTGGGTCTAATGTTTACCCTATTTTGTGTCTTGCTTATTGGTGGATTTTTAGCGATTAAATTAGTAATTTAGGAAAAATTATGGGAACTCAAACCATTTCAAAAAATTCATCAAGGGCAAATAGCGCATTTCTAATTGGCCTATTCACTATTCTTGGAGCGTGGGCTTTTCAGCTTATTGGTGGATATATTCCATGCGAACTTTGTTATGCCCAACGCACTCCCTATTATATTGGTCTGCCCTTACTAGCCGCAATAATCATTTTTTGGACAAAAATTCCAACAATGTTACGAATATTATTAACTCTTATAGTTGCTGCAATATTTATCTGGGGCGCATATCTGGGCGGTTTCCATTCTGGTGTTGAATGGGGATTTTGGGCAGGCCCCACAAGTTGCGCAGGCGACAGTGAGGGCTTAAGTTTCGATGCGCTAAACAACCTCAATGAGACAATGGTCGTTCCTTGCGGGCAAGCACAATGGCGATTTTTAGGCATAAGCTTTGCAGGCTATAACGCTCTTATTTCTTCACTGATTTCACTCATATTGATATGGTCTGCTCTTGGTCAATATAAGAGAATTAAGCGATAATTTCTTTAATAAAATTAGTTGCAAACTCCAACCCATCTTGCGCAATAGTATGAGTTGCAGTAGGTGAAATATGTAACCTCACATCAAGCCCAAGCTTTTTTAACTCTTCGCTTGAAACAACACTCATGCCAACTGGCACAACATCGTCATTTCCCCCATGCACAAAGCAAATAGGCGGTTTTGATTTTATTTTACCTGCCATATTTTTAGGATCAGGCAGACCACCAGAGAAAGCAACAATTCCCTTTAATTCTTCCTCAAGAGCCAAACCAACCTCAAGCGCCATCATCGCCCCTTGCGAAAAACCTATTAAAATTGTGTCCCTAGCGCTAAGGCCAGTTTCTCTCCATAAGCTTTGTAAAAAATGCTCAATATTGGGACGAGCAGCTTTTGATCCATTAAGCCGTGATATATTTTTCTCAAGATCAAGCGTGGAACTAGTATCAAGTTCAAACCATTGATAACCCATCGGGTTAATAGCACAAGCATCAGGCGCATTGGGTGCAACAAACATCGCGTCTGGCAAAATACCAGCCCAAAATTGACTAAGCGAAATCATGTCATTGCCATCAGAGCCATAACCATGCAGCAAAACAACTAGCTTTTTTGCCTTTCCTGAATTTGCCTTTACCATTGGCCCCGATAATTTTTTTATCCCTGCATCATTCTCACTCAAATCTTTATTCCTTCTTTATTTTTTAATACGGCAAAATACCGCCATAATAACCTTGCACCCGCCCCACGATATGGCGACCATTTTTCACTCATAAGCCGAGTTTGTTTTTCGTTTGGCTTTTCATCTAACTCAAATATATGCGCTAACATTTTTTGTAATACAAGATCACCAGCAGGAAAAATATCACCATGCCCGACACAAAATAACAAATAAATCTCAGCACTCCAAACACCAATCCCTTTTAAAGCTGTTAATTGCTTCATCGCTAGGTCAATCGGCATATTTTCAAGCTCTGAATAATCAAGCTGCCCGCTTAATTCTGCTTTTGCAATATTACTCATTGTATTAAATTTACTCTTTGAAAAACCACAGCTACAAATATCTTGTTCGCTATATTTCAGATATTCTTTTGCACTCACCTCTCCAAGTAAATTTTCTAACCGCGCAAATATTGCATTCGCACTAGCAACCGACAATAATTGCGCGGTGATAATAGAGCTCATGCCCTCAAAACCACCTTTACGCAAACGAAGCGGCACATCTCCTGATTTTTGCCTTGCCTCAAGCAGGCGCGGCTCAAGCACAATCAATTCATCAAGATGATTATTTAAAATTTTGAGATTTGTTATATTTTGTGGCAATCTAATATCATTCTTATTTTTGAGGGCTATAAAAATTGAACAATAAACCAAAATTTCGCTTTGCACCAAGCCCAAATGGATTTTTACATTTAGGCCATGCTTATTCTGCCCTATTCAATTTTCATTATGCCAAGCAAATGACAGGTGATTTTCTACTTCGCATTGAAGATATAGACATAGCTCGCTCAAAGCAAATCTATATAGATGCAATTTATGAAGATTTGGCATGGCTTGGCCTAGATTGGCAAAAACCTGTTTTATTACAATCATCTAATTTTCATCTTTATAAAGATGCCGCCAAGCAATTACATAAGCAAGAAATGCTTTATCCGTGTTTTTGCACCCGAGCAGAAATCGCCAAAGGTGCAAAAAATACCGACCCCGATGGCGCTCCAATTTATAGCGGCACCTGTAAATCACTCAACCAAAAGCAAATTGAAGAAAAGCTAAATTCAAAGATTCCCGTGCAATGGCGACTAGATATGAACAAAGCCATTAAAAAAACTGGCTCACTAGAATATTTAAGCTCTCAACCCAATCCACTTACCAATCCAGCTCCTCAACCTTGTAACCCCATGGCTTGGGGCGATGTGACAATAATAAGAAAAGACACACCAACCAGCTATCATTTAAGCGTGGTTGTTGATGATTATTTGCAAGAAATCACCCATATTGTGCGCGGTAAAGATTTAGAAAAAGCAACCGACATTCATAGAGTTTTGCAAAACCTGCTCAGCTATCCTGCACCAATTTACACTCATCATGATTTAATCTTGAACGATGATAATCTTAAACTTGCCAAGTCAAAAAACTCAATTGCAATAAAAACCCTACGCCAACAAGGAATTTTACCTAATGTAATAACAAGAAAACTTGGTTTTAACTATCATAATTTAACAAAATCATCTTAAACATATATATAAATATAATCTATTAGCCCACTAGCAAAAGGGATATCAAAATGGTCAAGTTA
>JALSJY010000083.1 GCA_026989045.1 Hyphomicrobiales bacterium
CTTTAAGAGGGACTAAGGCCGTTCTGTCATATTATAAGGTTGAGGGATATTTCTCATCTGTGCAAACTCCTGATAACAATATTTCAAAGCCAAATCCTGATATGATATTTTCTGCAATGAGTGAGCTTTTTGAAATGAATAAATTTGGCTGCGATATTGTTGATGTGATTATGGTTGGCGACACCACTCTTGATATGAATATGGCTCGAGCTGCTAATGTCAGGTCGATTGGGGTGAGTTGGGGCTATCAGACCCCTGAGCAATTATTGCAAGCAGGTGCAAATGTGATAGTAAAGAATTTTGATGAATTATATTTACAGATTGGTAATTAGATATGCGTGAATTTTTAGAAGACGCTCACAATCATAGAAATGATGGCTATGGCCGTGCGCAACGGGCAGAACAAAAGATATTACCAAAACGTTTTTACAAACAAGTTGCAATAGTTAAGGAAAATGAGGGTTTTTTTATAACGCTTGATAATAAGCCAGTTAAAACCCCAAGCAAAAAACCTGTTTTTGTTCCAAAAGAGGCTTTGGCTTTGGCTTTGCAAAAAGAATGGCAAAGTCAGGGTGAGTTTATTGATACTCAAAGCATGCCGCTTACTCGGCTAGTAAATTCTGGAATTGAGGGCGGTGAGGGGATTGAAATTGAGTTAAGCAAAGAGATAATCAAATATGCAGCTAATGATTTATTGCTTTATCGTGCTGATAGCCCAAAAAAGCTTGTTGAAATGCAAGAAAATCAATGGGATAGCATTTTATTGACTTTAACAAAAGCTTATGAGGTTAAATTCATCTCAACAATTGGCATTATTCATGTTGAGCAACCGCAAAACAGCCTTGATCGTTTAGCTGATTTGCTTGAGGGTTTAGATAAGATTTCCTTAGCGGCTCTTGTTTCTATTACCTCTCTTAGCGGCTCTGGATTGATTGCGATTGCAATATTTAAAAATCTTATCACCCCTGATGCTGGCTGGAGTGCAGCTCATGTTGATGAGGATTTTAACGATAGTTTTTGGGGGCAGGACGAAGAAGCAATTAAAAGGCGAAATAAGCGCAAAACTGAATTTGATGCAGCAGTGCAATTACTTGATCTTTTGAAAAGTTAGAGTTTAGCCTTCTTTAGTAGGGCTTGTGGCTGGGGCTTTTTTAATAATCCAATCAGCTGTTTTAGGTGAAATTTCTCGCAATGGAATAAGAACAAAATCACGCTCAAAAGCATGCTTATGGGGCAGGGTGAGGAATTTGGTAACGGCCTCTATTTGCTCAAAAGCGATTATATCAATATCGATTACTCTTGGCCCCCATTTCTCATTACGCTTGCGCCCCATATCATCTTCTATTTGCAAAAGAATAGATAAAAGCTTTTCAGGATAAAGATTTGTCTCAATTTCAATTGCCATATTGTGGAATATATTTTGAGCAAGATTACCCCATGGTTTGGTTTTAATAATCTTGGAGCGTTTGGTGACTATAATATTATCTGTTAAATCAATAAGCGTAACTGCTCGCTCTAGCTGAGCTTTTGAATCGCCAATATTGCTACCTAAAGATAGATATACCTCACTCAAGATTTGCGCTCTCTTATAATTTCGACTGCAAATTTGCCGCTAGTTGCCTCAACTGGTGCTTCTGGTTTGGTGATGCGAATACGCACCCACTCAAATGGGCTAAACTCTTCAAATAAACGATCAACAATATGCTGCGCTAAGGCCTCAATCAATTTATATCGAGTGTCCTCTGTCGCTTGTTTTACTAGGTTATAAATATCGGCATAAGAAACAGTTTGATTAACATTATCGCTTTTTCCTGCCTCGCTTAAATCCATAGCACATTCTAAATCAATGCGAAAACGCTGCCCTAGCTTGTTTTCCTCTATCATTACACCGTGATAGCCATAAAAAGCTAAATCAGAGAGGATTATCCTATCGTTTCTATTTTTGCTTGAGCATTTTGACATTATTCACTCCTGTTGTATGGCTGATAAAGACTGGCTTTTGCGACCTTTAGGGCCTGTAAATTTTCTTTGACATCATGCACACGAAAAATATGCGCACCCTTGTTATAAGCCATTATATTGCTTGCAATGGTACCAGATAAACGCTCATCAATTGGAATGTTGAGCAGGTTGCCAATCATTGATTTATTTGAAGTGCCGCACACAAAAGGATAGCCCAGCGCATGCAACTCATCAAAACGGCGCATTATTTCATAATTATCTATAAGGCTTTTTGCAAAACCAAACCCGGGGTCTAAAACTATCTGATTATCATTGATGCCTGCATTTTTAGCTATCAAAAGGCTTTTTTCAAAAAAGCGCATAATTTCAGCAATAATATCTTTATCACTATCACGCTGTTTATCCCAATGCATAATAATAACAGGCACATTGTGCAAAGCAGCTATATCTGCAATCTCAGGTTCTCGCTGTAAGCCGCTGACATCATTGATAATATCAGCGCCAGATTGTATTGCTTGATCTGCAACTAATGCTTTGTAACTATCGATTGAAATGAGAGTGTTTAATTCTGCTTGTTTGATTTTTTCAATCACTGGTATCACTCGATTAAGCTCAACTTGCATTGCTGTCTCTTTAGCCTTTGGTCGTGTGCTTTCTCCACCAACATCAATTATATCAGCGCCGTTTTTTACCAAAAAACGAGCATGCTCAAAGGCTGTTTCGATTTGCTCAAAATTACCACCGTCAGAAAAACTATCGGGTGTTATATTTAAAATACCCATTAAAACAGGGTCTTGGCCGAGTTTTAGTTTTTTATGGGGAGTTTGCATTTCAAATTCTTTATGAATATTCATCATTGTGGCTCTTTTAGTCTGGCAAAAAGATCATACTCATTAGAATCTGTGATTGTAACTTGAGCAAAATCACCAACTTTAAGACTTTGCCCCCCCTCAATAACCACTATGCCATCAACATCTGGCGCGTCCCATTTTGAGCGAGCAATTGCTTGCCCAGCATGACTATCTACTTCATCAACCAACACCTCAATTGTGCGGCCAATGCGAGTTTTTAGGCGTGCTGTGCTAACTTGCTGTGCTTTTTGCATTAAACGCTCAAAACGCTCAAGTTTAAGCTCGTCAGCAATCTGATTTTCAAATTCGTTAGATTTTGCACCCTTAACTGGTTCATACTGAAAACAACCTGCGCGATCAATGCCAGCTTCTTCAACAAAATTAAGCAAATATTCAAAATCCTCATCAGTCTCCCCCGGAAAACCAACAATAAAGGTTGAGCGAATTGCAAGATCGGGGCAGGTTTTGCGCCATGAAAGCACACGATCAAGGGTTTTTTCTTGGTTAGCAGGGCGGCGCATGGCCTTTAGCACTTTTGGTGATGCATGTTGGAATGGAATATCAAGATAGGGAAGAATTTTTCCCTCTGCCATAAGCGGA
>JALSJY010000084.1 GCA_026989045.1 Hyphomicrobiales bacterium
CATCAGCACTCCGAAGGCAGAGGTCACAGGTTCGACTCCTGTCGGGTGCGCCATTTTATGATCTCGCGGTAATTCGCTTTGCTCATACCTCCGATGGGGCGCGGCACTAGCCGCGGCTCGCTCTTCGCTCGCTGGCGCGTTTGAAGTTTCCCTGTCAAAGCACGCCAATGCTTTTTAATTTCGCAGCTGGTTGTTACTCTCTATTTGCGTTCATGCCATGCAGGATCTACCCGACCCCCTGCTTGTCCCACCATAGCTTTAGCGCAGGTGGATCACCTTTGTTAATATATTTCGCACCTTTAAACTCTCCAATCAACCCACCTACTCACTCGGCCCAAGCATCAATTCTGGTCTTACCACCTCATCAAATTCTGCTTCTGTTACAAAGCCAAGGCCTACTGCTTCTTGTCTTAGGGTTGTGCCGTTTTTGTGAGCAGTTTTGGCTATTTTTGTTGCGTTATCATAGCCAATTTTTGGCGCCAATGCTGTTACCAACATTAGCGAGCGCTCTACTAGGGCTTTAATCTGATCTTCATTGGCTTTTATGCCAATCACGCATCTATCGTTAAATGATCTTGCGCCATCGCTTAATAATCTTACTGATTGCAAAAATGTATAAGACATAACAGGCTTATAAACATTAAGTTCAAAATGCCCTTGTGATCCAGCCATGGAAATAGTGGTTTGATTGCCCATTACTTGCGTGCATATCATGGTCAATGCTTCGCTTTGGGTTGGGTTTACCTTACCCGGCATAATTGAAGATCCCGGTTCATTTTCTGGCAATTGCAACTCACCAAGACCAGAGCGTGGTCCTGAGCCAAGCAGGCGAATATCATTGGCTATTTTAAACAATGAGGCTGCAAGCGTATTTAATGCACCATGGGCAAAAACTAGCGCATCATGGGCGGCTAATGCTTCAAATTTATTATCAGCAGTGCGAAAAGGCAGGCCTGTGATATTTGCAACTTCTGCTGCAAAATCTTTATCAAAACCAATTTTTGAATTTAAGCCCGTGCCAACCGCTGTGCCACCTTGAGCCAAATCAAATAGGCGAGTTAAACCTTGTTTTACCCGTTCAATTCCAAATTCAACCTGCGCCACATAGCCAGAAAATTCCTGCCCTAAGGTCAATGGAGTTGCATCTTGCGTATGGGTGCGGCCAATTTTTATTATTTCAGCAAATTCTTTTTGTTTTGCTTTAAGCCCTTCAAGCAAATGCTCAAGAGCTGGTATTAACTGCTCTGAAACTTCAACCGCCGCACTAATATACATAGCAGTTGGAAAAACATCGTTAGATGACTGCCCCATATTAACATGATCATTTGGGTGGACAGGAGTTTTTGAGCCCAATTCACCGCCCAAAATCTCAATCGCACGGTTTGAAATAACCTCATTGGCATTCATGTTAGATTGCGTGCCAGAGCCTGTTTGCCAAACTGAGAGGGGAAAATTATCATCAAATTTACCCGCCACAACTTCACCCGCCGCTTCATCAATTGCATCGGCTAATTTTGGCTCAAGCACACCAAGCGCCTTATTTGTGCGCGCACAAGCTTGCTTAATAATGCCAAGCGCTCTGATAATAGGCACTGGTTGAGTTTCTATGCCAATGGGGAAGTTTATTAACGAGCGAGCGGTTTGTGCGCCATAATATTTATCACTTGGCACTTCTAAAATGCCAAAACTATCAGATTCTTTGCGCAATTTTTGGCGAAATTCTTGCTTTGTGCTTTGGTCAGATTTAGTCATTATTATAAGCTCCGTTTTATGCTTTATGGCAGGGTTCACCCAGCTTTGATTAAAGTAAATTATAAAATCAGTATAAAGTGAAAAATCAAAAATAAAACAAAAACAATGATTAGCAAACAGATTTAGGGGGTAAATTTTAGTAATTAGAAAAATTGCAACTAATCAGATTAAGCGCTAAGCTAAGATTAGCTCAACATAAATTAATATTGGATATTTCATGTCAACAATATCAATGCCAAAACCAGATCAATCCATACTTGATAAAAAATATGAGATTATTGCTGCCCTTAATAAGATATTGCCAAGTGATGCGGTAATTTTTGAAAAAAGTGAAACTCTGGCCTATGAATGTGATGCGCTTACTGCCTACCGATGCTCACCTTTAGCGGTGGTTTTGCCCCGTGATACGGCTGAAGTTTCTGCCATTATGAAGCTTTGTTCTAAGCTTGGCGTGCCTGTTGTGCCGCGTGGTTCTGGCACATCTTTAGCTGGAGGGGCTTTACCAACCAAAGATAGCATTATTCTAGGAACAAATAGATTAACGCAAGTTTTAGAGATTGATACAAGTAACCGTTTCATACGGGTGCAAACAGGAGTGACTAATCTTTCTGTTACTGGCTCAGTTGAGAGTGAAGGTTTTTTTTATGCACCCGACCCATCAAGTCAATTGGCTTGCGCTATTGCTGGTAATATCGCAATGAATTCTGGCGGGGCGCATTGCCTTAAGTATGGCGTTACAACCAATAATCTTTTGGGTGTTACCATGGTGTTGGCAGATGGTGAAATTGTTGAAATTGGCGGCGCTCATTTAGATACAGCAGGATATGATTTATTGGGTCTTGTCTGTGGCTCAGAGGGACAGTTGGGAATTGTAACAGAGGCCATATTGCGCATTTTACCAAAGCCAGAAGGCGCGCGCCCTGTCATGATTGGCTATGATGACCCAAGAGTTGCTGGCACATGTGTTGCTGATATCATTAAAGCGGGAATATTGCCCGTAGCAATTGAATATATGGATAGGCTAACAATTCAAGCAACGGATAAATTCTCTGGTGCTGGCTATCCTGATGTTGAGGCATTATTGATTGTTGAGGTTGAGGGAAGTGACGAGGAAATAGACTATCAGCTTGAAAAAATCATCAAGATTGCCAACAAATTAAATCCTGCTGAATTACGCCAAAGCAATAGCGAAGAAGAATCTGCGCTAATATGGAAAGGGCGCAAATCTGCCTTTGGAGCGGTGGGGCAGATAGCTGATTATATCTGTCTTGATGGCACAGTTCCTGTTTCG
This sequence comes from Hyphomicrobiales bacterium, assembly GCA_026989045.1. Taxonomy (GTDB): domain Bacteria; phylum Pseudomonadota; class Alphaproteobacteria; order Rhizobiales; family Devosiaceae; genus S141-66. The sequence continues at coordinate 3,044 of JALSJY010000084.1, forward strand.
CAATTGGCTCATGTTTTGGGTGAAATTGGTGACTTATCTAAAAAATATAACCTGCAAGTTGCCAATGTTTTTCATGCGGGGGACGGCAATATGCACCCGCTAATTCTCTATAATGCAAATGACCCTGTTGAGCTTGAAAAGGCCGAGCTTTTGGGTGCTGATATTTTACGCACTTGTGTTGAGGCTGATGGTTGTTTGACTGGTGAGCATGGGGTTGGCATTGAAAAGCGAGAGTTAATGACTTCGCAATATTCAAATCAAGATATGGAAATGCAAATGAGTGTTAAAGATTGTTTTGATCCCAATTGGCTACTTAATCCTGCAAAAGTTTATCCGCTACATTT
>JALSJY010000085.1 GCA_026989045.1 Hyphomicrobiales bacterium
AGCAGATCGCTCACCGGGTGAGTTCTATCAGCTTGATATGGAAATGAGTTTCGTAACTCAAGACGAAGTTTTTGAGGCGATTGAGCCAGTTTTACGTGGAATATTTGAAGAGTTTTCTAAAGGCAAAACCATAACGCAAAATTTCCCACGCATTCCATATAAAGAAGCAATGAGCAAATATGGCACGGATAAGCCAGATTTACGCAATCCAATTGAAATGCAGGACGTAAGCGAGCATTTCGCAGGTTCTAGCTTTAAGATTTTCGCAAATATGCTCTCAGCAGACGACAAGGTGCGTATTTGGGCAATTCCTGCACCAAAGGGCGGCTCAAGGGCATTTTGTGATCGTATGAATTCATGGGCGCAAAAGCAAGATCAACCGGGTTTGGGCTATATTTTCTGGCGAGAAGGCGAGGTAGGCGGTGCTGGGCCGTTAGCAAAAAATATCGGTGAAGAGCGCACCAATGCTATTAAAGCACAGCTTGGTTTAGAGGTGGGTGATGCTTGTTTCTTTGTAGCTGGCAGACCTGAAAAATTTGTTGATTTTGCAGGTGCTGCAAGAACACAAATTGGCACTTCGCTTAAACTGATTGACGAGAATAAGTTTGAGTTTTGTTGGATTGTTGACTTCCCAATGTTTGAATATAATGAAGATGAAAAGAAAGTTGACTTTTCTCATAACCCATTTTCAATGCCGCAAGGGGGAATGGAAGCGCTAGAAAACCAAGATCCGCTAACTATCAATGCTTGGCAATATGACATTGTGTGTAACGGTATTGAGCTGTCCTCTGGTGCTATTAGAAATCACCGCCCAGAAGTGATGAAAAAAGCTTTTGAGATTGCAGGTTATGATGAGCAAGTGTTAAAAGACAAATTTGGCGGTATGTATAGCGCTTTACAATTTGGCGCACCTCCACATGGCGGCATAGCACCCGGCATTGATCGTATGGTTATGATGTTGTGCGGTGAGCAGAATTTACGTGAAGTTGTGGCATTTCCAATGAATCAACAGGCAGAAGATTTATTGATGTCTGCGCCATCAAGCGTTAGCGCCAAGCAATTGCGCGAGTTACATTTACGCTTAAATATTGATGAAGACAATAAATAGTTACTACTACCAATTTATAAAGTTAATGTTGAATTAAGCCCTGAGTGATATTTCAATTATAGTTATATCACTAGGGCTTAGTTGCATGAAATCTCGGCTATCAAAAATCTTACTTATAATAGGCGCATTTATTTCTTTTCTGCCTGTGCTTGGTGTTGATTTTTTTCTTGATAAACTGTTGCGAACTCAGGTTGAGCATAGATTTAATGCAAATGCGCAGACATTAGTTCAACAAAATCAATCAGCAATCTTTGATTCAATTACATCAATTGAGCAGATTTTAAGCGCTAGCCCGTCTCTATGCACACCAACATTTATATCAAATGTGCAAAAACAATTTCAAGCCAACCATAGCCTTATTCAAGTGATTGTTGAGAATGGCGATAAGGTTCAATATTGTGATGGCTTTAACGAAGTTGTTAAATATTCAATCCTATCTGATGAGTTGCCAATTTCTACTCGATCTGAAACTATTCGTGTTGTTCAGTTGCAGGGTCAGGCAAATCCTAGTTTTATGATTAAACATTTAGTTGGAGCCAATCGCTCTATCTCAAGTTTTGTCTATATAAATCCTACTCTTATTGGTGTTATGCCAAACTATCTAGTATCTGATACCTCTCTAAAATTAAGCTTTACAAATGGTGAGCAAATCATTGCACTTGGCAAACCATATAGTTCTGATCAAATGAGAGATGATCATGCTATGGTTATAACAAAGGCTATTGCAAAAGGCTTGCCAATTTCAGCTGAAATTGCTTTCCCATTTGCTAAAATTAAGGCTGATTTTTCATGGCTATATATTTTATTAACTGGTGTTTTTGCTTTGCTTGGCATTGTTATTTTAATTTTTGTATTAAAAAGCTTAAGGCAATCAAATATACCTGTAATTGATCTTGAAAGGGCTCTTGAATTAGGTGAGTTAGTTCCCTATTATCAGCCGCTGATTAACCTTAATACGGGTAAAGTGATTGGCTGTGAATCGTTGTTGCGCTGGGTAAAGAGGAATGGCGAGGTTATCGCACCTGGTATGTTTATTGATTATGCAGAATCATCAGGCATGGCCTTTCCAATCACAATTTCACTAATGCAGAAAATTGCAAGTGACCTTGGCGACTTATGCCAAGAGCAGCCAGAATTAAAAATTGGTATCAATCTTTTTGAGGGTCATTTTAGAGATACATCAATTGTTGAGGATGTAAGGGCTATTTTTGAAGATTCAAAAATTAATTATTCACAATTAGTATTTGAAATTACTGAAAGACGGCCACTTAAGAATCAACTTGCTGTTGATGGGGTTATTGGTGGGTTGCAAGCATTGGGATGTAAGATTGCTATGGACGATGCTGGAACTGGTCATTCAAATCTTGCTTATATGCAGACATTAAATATTGATATTATAAAAATTGACAAGGTTTTTGTTGATATGATTGAGCAAGGGGTTAATAATGTCCCTATCCTTGATGGCTTGATAGCAATTGCTAATGATCTTGGCACTGGCATTGTTGCTGAGGGTGTGGAAACACAAGGTCAGGTTAATTATTTGCGTGCAAACGGTGTTGTTGAGGTGCAAGGGTTTTTATTCTCACCAGCGATAAAGCCAAAATTATTCATCGAGTTAACTAAAAAGCTGAATAAGATTTCAAATGTTGCGCCGATTAAGCCTAATGTTTCAGAAAAAGCAGCCTAGAGCATTTTCCCACAGCTTGAGTTAGAGATAGCTTTCATTTTTCTTTATTTAATGGCATTACTAATCTGATTAACAAGGAATATTATATGTCAAACAATAATGAAGATAAACAACAAGCATTGCGTGAAGCTGCACTGCATTTTCATCAATATCCAAAACCGGGTAAGTTAGAAATTGTGCCGATTAAGCCATTAGGCAATCAACGTGATTTGGCGCTTGCTTATTCTCCTGGTGTTGCAGCCCCTTGTGAAGAGATTGCAAAAGATCCAGAAACAGCTTCACTTTATACATCGCGTGGTAATCTTGTTGCGGTTATTACCAACGGCACTGCAGTTCTAGGGCTTGGTGCAATTGGGGCGCTTGCCTCAAAGCCAGTGATGGAAGGAAAAGCAGTGCTTTTCAAAAAATTTGCTGGCATTGACGCAATGGACATTGAGATTGATGAAACAGATCCCCAAAAATTTATTGATATTGTGCGTCCTCTAGAGCCGACATTTGGCGGAATAAATCTTGAAGATATTAAAGCCCCTGATTGTTTTGAAATTGAAGAGAAGCTTCGCGAGAAAATGAATATTCCTG
>JALSJY010000086.1 GCA_026989045.1 Hyphomicrobiales bacterium
ACAATTTCATCTTTAGCTATTTTATCAGGAAGAGATTGCTTTAATTGCTGTAAAACAATCTCGATAGCATTGCCGCTTTTACGCTCTGCTTCACTTTCGCCCACACAAATAATAGGAGTGATATTTGCATTTAATGCCGCAATTGCCTTGGCCTTTACTTGTTCATTTGTTTCACCGCAATCGGCTCGGCGCTCAGAATGGCCAACAATAACATATTTCGCACCTGCATCTTGGAGCATTTGTGCGCTAATATCACCCGTGTGTGCGCCAGATACATCTGCATGGCAATTTTGACCACCAATAAGAACATTATCACCAGCTTTTGCACAAGCTGGCCTGATAAGAGTAGCTGGGGGGCAAATAACTGCTTTGAAATTCTTGCTCGCCATTTTGCCTAATTCTTGATTAAGGGTTGCAATTTCACCCAATTGAGCTGCCAATCCATTCATTTTCCAGTTGCCTATTATCAACGTCATAATATTTTCACTCATATTTTGCTTCTCCTTAAACAAATAATTGGACTATTGCGCTCTATTGTCTTAATTCCATTTAACAAATATTTTATTAGCTTAGTCTGTCTTTTATTAGATAGATTACATCTAATATCTTTACATATAAAAACCAATGGCTAAATACCATTATAGTTTGATTTTTGAGGAATAATAATAATGCTTGATGGTTTACGTGATTTTGCCAAAACTTGGCCAGGAAAAATTTTAGGTATTTTTATGCTTATAGGCTTGGCTGGCTTTGGCATTACTGGAGTTTTAACTGGAACTTCATTTAACACTGTTGCTAAGGTTAGCGGTGAAAATATTACCAGCGTGCAGTTTCAACGTATCTATAATGCACAATTAAACAATATGTCACAGCAAATTGGCTCAGTCCCCACCGCTGAACAAGCAATCTCACTTGGCATTCCATCAAATGTTATCAATCAGCTTGCAGGCGAGGCTAGTATAAATGCACTTGGAAAAGAATTTGGGCTCGGTGTTTCTGATGAAAGATTAGGCGAAATGGTTCGACAAGATCCAAGTTTTGGCGGCACGCTTGGTTCTTTTGAACCAGAAAATTTTAGATCTGTATTACAAAGAAGCGGCTGGACTGAAAAAGAATATTTTGACATGCAAAGAAAGGCCGCAGCTAGAACGCAATTAGTAAACGGCTTATTTGGCGGCCTTAGCGCTCCAAAAGCTGCTTTTGATTTAGTTTCTCGCTATGATTCAGATAAACGCGACGTTGAATATTTCATTGTTAGTGATGAAAATATGCTACCCCCTGCTGAACCAACCAAAGCTGAAATTGCGCAATATTTAAGCGATAATCAATCAGCATTTAGAACCCAAACATTGCGTAATGTAAAAGTAATAACCCTCACACCAGCTATCATTGCAAAATCTCTATCAGTGTCTGAGCAAGATATTATTGATGAATATGAGCGCACAAAAGCAAGTTATATTAGAGTTGAAACACGTAATATTAAACAAGTAAATCTAAGCTCTGAAATAATGTTAAAGCGTTTTGAGCTTGGGCTTGAAGCAGGCGAAAGCTTTTTAGATTTAGCCGCTCAAAGCAGTTTAGAAATTACTGACCTTGGCGAAATGACCAAAGCACAAATTTTAGATAGTAATTTGGCTGAAACTGCCTTCTCGCTTAATGAAGGTGAATTTAGAATAATAGATGGATTTGATGGAAAGAGAGCAGTTTTCGTTGAAAAAATCACCCAAGGAGGACAGATGTCACTTGAGGAATTGCGTGAGCAGATTTCTGATAGAGTAAAAAACAAACAAGCACGCGAATTATATGTTGATATGCTTGATAGTATTGAAGAGCAACGCGCCGCCTTTAAGCCATTTGATGAAATTGCAAGACAATTTAAGCTTGAAGTCATAAAAACCGCGGTGGCTGAAAATGGTGATGGGCTTGAGGCCATCACTAACATTCCCCCAGAAAGCTATGGGCGCGTTTCATCAGCTATTTTTGCCGCTAAAGAAGATGGATTAACACCATCAGTTGCGCTCGGTTCGAACATGAACCTATGGTTTGAGCTTGTTTCAATTGAAACATCTCGCGATCAAACAATTGATGAAGTTGGCGATGAGATTAAAAAGCTGTTATTAGAGCAACGCACAATTTCAGTACTTGCAAATCAGGTGAATGATATTGTTACAACAATTAAAAATGGTGAGGATTTTGCAACCATTGCTGTATCAAATCAATTCACCCTAGCCCAAAGCAATGGAATTACACGCACATCAACAAACGATATATTAAGCCAAGCAGTTATTGAGGCAATATTTAATGGTGGCAATGGCTACATTGGCTCTGCACTAAATGATAATGGTGATTATGTTATATTTCATGTTTTAGATATAAGCGCCTCAAACCAAAACAACGAAGCAATAAATGAATTTGTAAAAAATTCAATCATTGATTCTACCTTTGGTGAGTTTGTAACGGGCTTGGTTGAAGACGGTAATCTTAGAATCAACCAAGAGACTTTATCGCAAATTCTTAACCCGCCAACTTATGGTGGTGGTAACTAATGCTTGGTAGCATCGATAATGAGTTTTTGTTGTTTGAGCAAGGTTACAACAATGGCGTTGCTCAAATTTTATGGCGGCGTGTTGTTGCTGATCTGGATACACCAGTTGGCGCTTATTTAAAATTATCGGCTGGCAAGAAAAACAGTTTTTTACTTGAATCTGTGCAAGGTGGCACGGCTAAGGGGCGTTTTTCAATGATTGGGCTTGAGCCTGACATTATCCTCAAAGTCATTAGAGACAAAGTGGAAATCAGCCGTACAGCACCGCATAAAAGCGAAAACTTCACACCAATTGATGCAAAGCCGCTTGATGCTTTGAGAGATTTGGTAAAAGAATCTCAGGCGCAAGTGCCAAATGGCCTGCCTTCAACAGCGGCTGGGATATATGGTTATCTTGGATATGACATGGTGCGACATATGGAGGTTTTACCAGATGATAATCCTGATGATATGGGGCAAGCTGATAGTATTTTAATGCGCCCTACTCTATTAGCTGTTTTCGATACGCTAAAAGATGAATTATATCTCACCGCTCCTGTTTATGTAAAAGAGAATGTAAGCGCTAAACAGGCTTGGGAGAGCGCACAGAATAAAATTGATGATGCTAATTTACGCCTATCTACTACTATCGAAAGAGCGCAAGTGCCGCATGCTCTTGAAAAGATTGAGATTAGCTCAAACACATCAAAAGATGAATATTTTGCAATGGTGAAAAAAGCCAAACAATATATTACGGCTGGCGATATTTTCCAGGTGGTTTTATCGCAGAGATTTATGAGTGGTTTTTCACTTCCCCCAACCGCTCTTTATCGCGCCC
>JALSJY010000087.1 GCA_026989045.1 Hyphomicrobiales bacterium
TATAATTTTATATGGCTCAATAAGTGTTTTGTCAGATGTTGGGTCAGAGCCAAGTGTATTTCCCATAGCAATATTAGCACAAACAAAGGGGAAGTTTGCGCCATTAAGAGCTTTATTTAGAAAATCTAAGCCATAATTAAACTCATGATTGCCAAGGGTGGCTATGTCATAACCAAGTGTATTCATAGCCGATATCATTGGGTGTAGGTCACCATCTTTAAAGCCTCTCTCATAAGCAACATAATCTCCCATTGGGTTGCCTTGAATAAGATCGCCATTGTCAACCATCATAGAATTACCTGCTTCAGCTCTAACTGCTTCAATTAGTTTTGCAGTGCGGGCAAGCCCCATTGTATCATTAGGTTTATCTGCGTAATAATCATAGGGAAAAATGGCTACATGAATATCGGTTGTTTCCATAAGGCGAAGGTGTGCTTGCCCCTCTTTTGCTAAAGCTGCAAATGGGTGCATCATAAGTATAGCGCCACTAGCTGCTGTGCCTGCAATGAATGAACGACGTGATATAGTGTTATTATAATTCATATTTTCCTCCAGTTTGATTATTATAATTTTTATTTTGAAAAAAAATAAAAGCCTTGTTGTTTAATAATTTGCCAATGGATCGTTTGACGAATGTGATATCTAAAAATAGGCTTTTAAAAATAAAACCCCGCATCAAAGTGCGGGGTTTTTGATTGTAGTATCATATGTAATTAAGCAGCTTGAGTTTGCTTGGCATTAGAAATGCCAAAGGGCAGAAGCACCAATTGAGTGACCTGTGAAAGCGGTGTTTGACCAGCCCCAATATTTATACTCCAGATCAAGTGAGACATTGTCGGTAACAGCAAACTCCATGCCAGCGCCAATTGTGCCATATTGAGATCCGCCATTGTAGAATTGTCCGCCACCAGAAACATAAAGCAACGCCTCAGGTGTGATTAAATAGCCAGCGCGAGCTTCAATTCCGCCGCCCCATTCATCTATAGCAAGATTGTCACGGGCGAATCCTAACCAACCTTCAAGGCCAAATAACATGTCGCCGTTTGTAAAATTTGCACCTGCAATAAAGTCTATTTGACCCAAAGAGGCAGCAGGAGTGAATGATGCTCCCAAAATACCAATACCCATATAAAACCCGTCCCAGTCAAAACCAGAGCTAGACTCAATATAAGCGGGCTCAATAGTCATAACTGGATCAGCAGCAAGTGCACCCGTTGCCATTAAAGTAGAAGCTGCAATTGTTAGAAGTAATTTACGCATCGTCTCATTCCTTTATTATGAAGGTTGAAGTTGAGAGTATCAAACGCCTATTGCAGGTGTTAATCAATGATTAAAGCCATTTAAACAGGAGTAATTGGCATTGTTTTTGATGATTTATAAAATATGTTACGAAATTACAACGCTAATGTCAGCATTGTTGCCTTAACATTTGCTGTTTTGCTAGCTTAGTTGATAGTCTATATTGTAGCAATAATAGTTAAATTTGAAATTGGAGTCGCAAATGAAATGGCGTGGTCGTAAGGGCAGTGCAAATATTGAGGATAGAAGAGGGCAACGCTCAACTCGCGCTATGCGAAATCCGCCTGGGCGTTCATCTGGTGGCAGGGGAGCCAGAGGAGGGCAGTTTCGAATGCCACGCACTAAAGGCGGGTTTGTGTTTCTTGCAATTATTGTGGTTGGTGCATTGGCATTAGGTGTTAACCCAATTAGTCTGCTTAATGGCTCAATCCCAAATAGTCCTGCAAATAATTCTTCAACTTACCAACCGCAATCAAATGCTGAGCAAGACGAGTTGGTGCAGTTTGTTTCGGTAGTGATTAAAGAAACCGAAGATATGTGGGGTAAAATATTTGCAGATAATTCACGGCGCTATGATGTGCCAAAAGTAGTTTTATTCAGCAATAAAGTTCGCTCGGCCTGTGGTGCAGCTGATGCAAGCATGGGGCCGTTTTATTGTCCTGCAGATCAAAAAGTATATATTGATTTATCTTTTTATGAGCAGTTAAGAAAGCAATTTGGTGCACCTGGTGATTTTGCTCAAGCATATGTTTTGGCGCATGAAATTGGTCATCACGTGCAGCAACTCACGGGCGTGCTGCCTGAGTTTAATAAGGCACGACCTCGCCTCAGCAAAATTGAGAGCAATGAGTGGTCGGTGCGGGTGGAATTGCAAGCAGATTGTTATGCAGGCGTTTGGGCAGCTTATGCAGGGCAGGAGGATTTGCTTGAGCGTGGCGATATTGCAGAAGCGCTAACAGCTGCAAATTCAATTGGTGATGACACTTTGCAAAAGCAAATGCAGGGTTATGCAGTGCCAAAAACTTTTAAGCATGGCACATCAGAGCAACGTAAATATTGGTTTGAGCGTGGATATAAAGAGGGTAATCCTGCAGCCTGTGATACGTTTAGTTAGAGATAAATTTGTGTTGATCTACTTTGTCAGATTGTCATTCTGAGATGAAGTCGAAGAATTTTTGTCCTTAGAGCTTAAGACCCTTCACTATCGTTCAGGGTGACAAGTGAGGTAAAAAAGAGAAATACTCTCTGCGCTAAATTTTTTGTATATCTTAGCGAATTTAGCCTAAGTAAAGTATGTTTAGGGTGCGCCTTCTCCCGCAAAGGTAGAGGGAAGAGTTTTTAAAGTCCTTAATGGCAGGAAGTTAGAAAGTTAAACAATGAAACAATATGACGTAATAATAATTGGTGCTGGGGCGGCTGGTATGATGGCTGCTATTGAGGCTGGTAAACGTGGCCGCTCGGTTTTAATTTTGGAGCATAATAAAAATGCTGGTGAGAAAATTCGCATTTCCGGTGGTGGTCGTTGTAATTTCACCAATATAAATACCAGTTTTAAAAACTATATTTCTACTAATCCCAAATTTGCAATTTCTGCACTTTCTCAATTTTCTGCACAAGATTTTCTTGCTATGTTAAAACGCCATAATATTACTTGGCATGAGAAGGCTAAGGGCGCGCTCTTTTGTGATAATGAGGCATGGCAAATTGTTGATATGTTGCGAAGTGAAATGGAAAAAGCTGGTGTGCATTTGCGCACGCAAACTGAGGTCGTTAGAGTTGAAAAAACTAGCGATGGATTTAGTGTAAATTGGCAGGGGCGAGAGAGTGTGCAGAGCATTTTTTGTGCCTCTTTGGTTGTGGCATGCGGCGGCAAATCTATTCCTAAAATGGGGGCAACTGGTTTTGGATATAAATTGGCCGAACAGTTTGGTTTGGGCTTGGTTGAAACAAGGGCAGGGCTTGTGCCGCTTACTTTTGAGCCAGTATTAAAAGAGCAGATGGGCGCACTTAGCGGCGTGTCGTTAGATGTTAGGGTGAGTTGTGGCAAAGTTAGTTTTGATG
>JALSJY010000088.1 GCA_026989045.1 Hyphomicrobiales bacterium
GCTATTGATGCAATTTTAGCCAAAATAGAACGCCATATTGCCCTAGCTTTTTTAATGTCTGGTGAAATAGTGAGCGCAGATGACGCATTAGCACTTGGTCTCACCGATTGCATAATAGCACCAGATGCAATTTCTTTGGTTGAAAAAAAGCTGATAGATGCAATGAGAGGTGATGGTGCTTTGACTAAAATAAATGAGATATTGGCAATAGAAAATCAACCAAAAAAAGATACGCCATTTATCAATAAAGCTAACATTTGCAAGTCAGCTTTTACAAAGGCAAGCTCTATTGAAATTATCAATAATCTTAAGGACTTAAGCCAAAAAACACCTCACGCAAAAAGCCTATATCAAAAGCTGATTAACTTATGCCCAACTTCTTTAAGCGCTATTGTAATTTCGCATGATAAAGCGCGCCAAAATAATGAATTAGATTTAATATTACATAATGATTTTTTATTAGCAACTTGGATAGCTGCAAGAGATGATTTTGCAGAAGGAGTGCGCGCTGTGGTGATTGATAAAGATCAAAATCCAAACTGGCAACCAAGTGATTTTAAGCAGGTTGATGAAGAAAAAATCCACTCTATTTTAGAGAAATTCTAAAAAACATGCTTAAAAATAGCTAAGAATGAAAATTGTTAGGACTTCTTAAACCACTACAGTGACACAATTCCTTAAGTATAATTACATTTTTATAATTATTGAGGAAATTTACCGCGATGGCTGAAGTAAAATCACAATCTATGGAACTACCAACAATTGTAGATTTGGATACGCTTGATTCAATTCGGGATAGTCTTCTTGGCTTGCTTGAGGTTGGATCTGTGCAGGTTGATGCGCAAAAGGTTGAGCGCATTGCTACAAATGCCTTGCTGATGATGTTAAGCGCGGCGCGTTCGTTTAAGCATAATGACTTCTCTTTTGAACTTGTTAATCCCAGTTCACAAATGCTGGGCGCAATTGATCGACTTGGCCTTAACGATAGTTTTACCCCACTCTTAAAAGGATAATATTTAACAATGCGTATTTTAACGGTAGATGATTCTCGCACTATGCTCTCAATGCTTGAGCACACACTTTCTGGTGCTGGCTTTGAAGTGATTCAGGCAGAAGATGGTCAGCAAGGTCTGGATAAGCTCTCAAAAGAGGATTTTGACGTTGTAATAACCGATATAAATATGCCCGTTATGGATGGCATTGAATTTATTAAAAGTGTGCGCTCATCTGGAAAATATCAAAGCCTGCCGATTTTGATTCTAACAACCGAGAGCTCACGTGAAAAACGCGATCAAGGGCGCGCAGCAGGTGGAACAGGTTGGATTGTTAAGCCGTTTGATCCAGAAAAGTTAATTTCTGTAATAAATCGTGTTGTCCATTAAATTAAAGATTTTAGGTAAAACATATGTCTGATCTTGACGAATTTAAAGCTACTTTTTTTGATGAATGCTCAGAGCTGTTAATCGAGCTAGAAGAACAGTTTACAGCTATTGAGGAGGGCGACAAAAGCCCCGATAGAATGCATGCGGTATTTCGTGCAATTCACTCAGTTAAAGGCGGAGCAGGCGCCTTTGGCTTCACTGGCTTAGTTGGTTTTGCGCATGAGTTTGAAACCCTATTAGATTTTGTACGCAATGATAAAATTGAGATGACAAATGAGGTGGTGGCTCTTTGTATCAGGTCAAATGATATTATTGCTGATTTTGTTGAGGCAGCTAAAATTGGTGAGGAGCTTGCTTCTGATTATGGTGCAACAGAAAAGCAAAAATTCATTGATTTATGTAAGGCATCAGGCGGTGGTGGTGTAGATGATGAAGAGACTGGTGAGCCAGTAGAGGACGAAGAGTTTGATATTGATTTTACCCCAGTAATGGTATCTCTTGATGACGACGTTGTTGATGGTAATGAACAAGGGGGGTGGTTGATAAAATTTACCCCACACCGCGAGCTTTATATCAGCGCTAATGATCCAATTTTATTATTACGTGAATTAGCAGAAATTTCTGAGATTAAAGTGAAAGCTATTATAGAGGAAGTACCACCTTTACCAGATTTTGAGCCAGTTGGAATTTACTGTTCTTGGGAAATTTCTATCCTTAATGAAAATGTAAATGAAGAAATACTTCGTGAAGTATTTGAATTTGTTGATGGTGATTGTGACCTTGAAATAAGCAGGTCTATTGCTAAAAAAATTGATATTGTAAAAGAAGTAGATGCTGATGACGAAGAAGTAATTTCTTTCGCTGATCTAGCAGAAGAAATTAAGCCAAAAGAAGAGAAAAAACCAGCTCCAACACCAGTTAGTCAGGACAAAAAACAAAATAATAAAGCTAATGCCAAAGCACCGGCTGTTGGCGTTCAATCTATCAGGGTAGATCTTGATAAGGTTGATAGGGTTGTAAATATGGTTGGTGAATTGGTTATCACTCAGGCCATGCTAACTCAGCAAATGGACGATCATTTAAAACATCAATATCAAGAATTGATCAGAGGCCTTGAAGTTTTGGCAACCACCACACGCGGATTGCAAGATTCTGTTATGGCTATTCGTGCTCAGCCAGTTAAATCGGTATTTTCTCGTATGCCTCGTTTGGTGCGCGAATTAGCTAGTAAAACTGGTAAAAAAATCAAACTTGAAACAGTTGGTGAAAATACCGAAATTGATAAAACTGTTATTGAGCAGCTTTCTGACCCTCTTACCCACATGATTAGAAATTCAGCCGACCATGGGATTGAATCAGTTGAGAAAAGAGTTGCGGCTGGCAAGCCCGAAACAGGCACAATTAGGCTTTCAGCGGAGCAGGCCGGCGGCTCTATTTTAATAATAATTGAAGATGATGGTGCTGGCATTAACCGCGAGAGAGTTCTCCAACTTGCTCGTGATAAGGGTGTTGTTGGTGAAGATCAGCAACTTAGTGATGATCAAATTGATAACCTTATTTTTGCGCCTGGATTTTCTACCGTGGAAGAGGTTTCCGATCTTAGTGGTCGTGGTGTTGGAATGGACGTTGTTCTTTCAAATATCAATAAAATTGGCGGGGCAGTAATTGTAAAATCATGGCCTGGAAAAGGCACGCGCATGACCCTAAGGCTGCCGCTTACTCTGGCGGTTCTTGATGTGATGTTAGTTAAAGTTGGCGGTTGCCCTTATGTCATTCCACTTTCATCAATCGTTGAAACCATTCAGTGTGCAAGAGCAGATTTTGGTAAATTACCAACGGGAGCAAAAGTCTTACAGGTGCGTGGTGAATATGTTCACTCTATTGATTTAGCAACGCGCTTTGAATTGCCTACAGATGTCGATGATAAGGAT
>JALSJY010000089.1 GCA_026989045.1 Hyphomicrobiales bacterium
GCTCATGCTTTGATAAAGACTGTCAAAACATACGCGCCGGTAGCTCAGCTGGATAGAGTACTTGACTACGAATCAAGGGGTCGGGAGTTCGAATCTTCCCCGGCGCGCCATTTTATGATCTCGCGGGGCGCACCGCAATCTCCATGACGGCTCGAAGATGAGCCTATGTAGATTACTGCCCCTCCGATGGGGCGCGGCACTAGCCGCGGCTCGCTCTTCGCTCGCTGACGCGTTTGAAGTTTCTCTGTCAAAGTGGCGCTATTGTTATATTTGTCGCTGTCGCACCCTTTGGGTGCTTCCCCGACACCCCCTAAGATTGTTTTCACTTACTTACGCCTAATCAAATTAATATTCGGCAACACACCCTAATGCACCTTAGCTAAAAACTTTTGCAAATGTTCGCTTTTGGGCGAGCTTAGCACCTTTTTTGCTGGGCCGATTTCTTCTACTTTTCCTTCGTGGAAAAATGCTACTCTGTCTGACACATCACGGGCAAAACCCATTTCGTGGGTTACTACTATCATTGTCATGCCCTCTTTTGCGAGCATTCTCATTGTATCTAGCACTTCGCCTACTAGCTCAGGATCTAGCGCTGATGTTGCTTCGTCAAATAGCATGTATGTTGGCTCCATTGCTAATGCTCTTGCTATTGCTAGGCGCTGTTGCTGCCCCCCTGATAGGGCTGATGGATAGACATCTAGCTTGTCGCCTATTCCAACATGCTCTAGTTGTTTGGCGGCTATTTCTTTTGCCTCCTTGGCGCTTAAGCCTTTTACTACTCTTGGGGCTAGGGCTACATTTTCTAGCGCTGTTAGGTGTGGGAAGGAATTCCATTGTTGGAACACCATGCCGATTTTTTCTCGTAACTTATTTAGGTTGGTTGACTTATTATTGACCGTTATACCATCAATAGTGATAGAGCCTTTTTGAATTGGCTCTAGCCCATTGATGCAATATAGCATGGTGGATTTGCCTGAGCCTGACGCGCCAATTACTGATAGCACTTCGCCATTTTCTACTTTAAGGTCAATGCCTTTAAGCACTTCTAAAGCGCCAAAAGATTTACGTACATTTTTAAGTTCTATCATTGTTGCCACTTCTTCTCTACATATTCGCCTGCCTTTGAAATTGGGTAGGACATGAGGAAATAAAATAGACCAACTAACAGCATTATTTTAAATGATTCTTGTGTTTTGGTGGTCAAAATTTGTGATGCTCTTAAAAGTTCAATATAGCCAATTGCGTAAACTAGTGAGCTATCTTTAAGCACTGAAAGCGATACGCCAATCCATGAGGGGAATACCGCTCGAAGGCCAACTGGCCAAACTACATAACGCATATCTTGCCAATAACTCATGCCAAGCGAGCGTGCCGCACGGCGTAAATTAGGATCAACTGCCTCTATCCCAGCACGTGCGACCATTGCCACTAGTGCCGCTGTGTAAACCGAAAGCACAATCGTACCTGACCAAAAAGCGGGCATTGGAAAACCAGCAATTGAGACGAAACTATCAAATAAGATTAGCTGAATTATTAGCGGCACTGAGCGAAATACATCAAGTAAAGTGTTGACCAAAAGCCGCACAAATATATTGCCCGCGGCTAACATCCAGCCAAGAATAATTCCTACAATAGTGCCGGCTAGGATAGATATTGCAGAAATTTTCAATGTGCCAATTGCACCTTGAGCTAGGAATAATAAATCGATCCATGCTAGATCGGTAAATACGCTACCTGCAGGGTTCATCGTATTTTCTGCCCCCTAAAAATTTTCCAGCCAAGAAGCCTTGCGCCAATCATTACTAATTTTGCGATAATATAATAAATAACGGCAGTGGCGGCGAAAAACTCAAAAGTTCTAAATGTTTTAGAATTAAAAAATTGCGTCTCTCCAGTAAGCTCACGCAACCCTGCCAACATACCTAATGAACTCATTAAGATAACCCAGATGAACTGGTTGGTCATTGGGTAATAAACCACCCGCAATACTTGCGGTATGATAATATAGCGTTGGGTTTGTAAAAAGCTCATGCCAAGCGAGCGTGAGGCTCTTAATTGTGTGTTTGGAATCGCGTTAAACCCACCACGAAAAGTTTCTGCCATATAGCCTGCGGTATTAAAACTAAGTGCAGTTACAACCGCAACATAGGAGCTAAGGAAAATCCCAAATTCGCCTAATCCCCAATAAAAGAAGAAAATTTGAAATAATACTGGTGTATTGCGGGCAATTTCAACCCAAATAGTCGAAGGCCAACGCAATAGGATATTTTTTGAGCGCCGCCCAAAACTAAGCAACAGACCGATAGAAAGACCAATAATCATGGAAACAACTGACACTTGCATTGTAAGCAATGCTGCATCAACCAGTTCGGGCAGAGCTTTAAAAACCGGCCGCCATAAGAATTGATAATCCATGTCACCCCCTAAAAATATTGCGCACGCACTTTAATCAAAAAAGCACGCGCGCAATCTAATTATCCGTTAGGATTTAGTAATAAACACCCGGAGAAGTCAGATCAGGCATTTCACCACCGATAAACTCACTATAAAGTTCTTGCATACGACCAGAGCGATATGCACGGTTGATGTAAAGATTTAGATAGTTGATCCAGCCATATTCTTTACGTAATGTCATGAAACCAACAATGTCAGCGCCAAATGGAGCAACAGGGCCAGCTTTTAGATCACCAAATTTACCAGAAGCAACAACGTTTGCAATGCCAGTATCAGTTGAAATTACCGCATCAACACGACCTTGAGAAACTGCCATAAAGGTTTCTGTTTCACTTTGGAATGTTGAAAGCTTACCAGGGGCATCAGGCCAGTTAGCAGCTTTATAGTCAGTAAAAGAGCTTTCATAAGTTGTGCCGATAGCAGCGCCAACATGTGCATCTTTTAAATCTTCCCAAGTTTTAATTTTTGAATCAGCAGGTAGTAATGCTTGGAATTGAAACACCATATAAGGAATAGTAAAACCAACGGTTTTAGCGCGTTCAAGCGTATCAGAAGAGGAAGCAATAGCTACATCTACTTTACCTGAAATTAATGAGGGGATACGCTCCGCCCACGTTACTCCTACAATTTCTGAATCAACTCCCATTTCTTTGGCAATATCTCTGCAGATTTCAACGTCCATGCCAGCTGGGTTATTATCAGCATCGCGATAGCCCATAGGCGGGAAGTCAAGCACAACGGCACAGCGCAATTTGCCAGAAGCCAGAACATCGTCAAGCTTATCTGCACTTGCTATAGTAGTTGACCCAGCAAATACCATTAGTGCTGAAAGCCCCAAGGCAATTTTCTTAAAAGTTGAATTCATATTATTTTCCCTTATTTAATTATTATTATTATTCCCTAACGCTATATCTCTATAGTATTGAAAAGAAATTGTCACTTGATTTTATAGAAATACTACAGTTTATTCTTTATCCCTTTTCTCTTGCCCTATTTATGGAAAGTTCTGATATTTGATATTATGTTAGCTTAATGTTAGTAATTCTGCATTTCCACCTGTTGCCATAGTATTGACGCAGAGGGTTTTTTCACTTGCAAATCTATAAAGATAGCGTGACCCACCTGCCTTAAATCCTGTGCCAGATAGTCCTTGTCCGCCAAATGGCTGTGAGCCAACAACGGCACCAACCATATTTCGGTTAATATAAGTATTTCCAACTGGAGCTAGTGTAAAAATTTCTGCCCAGCGCCTGTCCATGCGAGTGTGAACTCCAAGTGTTAGGCCATATCCTGTAGAAAATGCTTCAGAAATTATGTTTTTCAAATCGCTCGCCTTATATCTTATCACGTGTAAGATTGGACCAAAATGCTCTTGCGTTAAAATTCCAATATTTTCTATTTCAAATAAGTGTGGGGCAATAAAAGTGCCGCTATTTGTGTCTTTAGTTAATTTTATTGAGTGATAATTATTTGAATGTGACTTCATCTTTTTAATATGAGAGGCAAGGTTTTTTGCGCTATTTTCATCAATTATCGGCCCAATATCGGTTTCTAAATGCCGCGGGTCGCCAATGATTAGAGCGTCCATTGCCCCTTTAATCATTGTAATAGCTTTATCGGCAATTTCTTCTTGCAGGTAAAGAACTCTTAAAGCCGAGCAACGCTGACCTGCGCTACCAAAAGCTGATTCAATAACATCATCGCTGACCTGTTCAAGCAAAGCCGTGCTATCAACAAACATGACATTTTGCCCACCAGTTTCTGCAATGAATGGAATGATTGGCCCTGATTTTTCTGCAAGCACTCGGTTTATAATTTTTGCTGTTTGCGTGCCGCCAGTAAATGCGATGCCCGCAACCTTTGGGTGAGCCACCAATTTTGCTCCAACACTTGCATCGCCTAATATTAGACTAAGAATATCTTTTGGAACGCCCGCCTCATGCAAGATCCTAATAGCCTCAAGTGCAATTAATGGTGTCTGCTCGGCAGGCTTGGCGATAACTGCATTTCCAGATGCCAGTGCCGCCGTTACTTGACCTAGAAAAATTGCAATTGGAAAATTCCACGGGCTTATACATAAGAAAACCCCTCGCCCGTGTAAGCTAATAGAATTAGCCTCCCCTGTTGGGCCAGGAAGAATTTGCGCCGAAGTAAATTCTTTGGTTGCTTGAGCGCTATAATAACGGCAAAAGTCAACAGCTTCACGAATTTCACTAATGCAGTCAGGATATGTTTTCCCTGCCTCACGCACTAACAGCCCAGCTAATTTAGGCATTTGTCTTTCTATTTCATTTGCGGCTTTATTTAGGATTTCTGCCCTTTGTTTGCCGCCCATATTATCCCAATTAAGCTGTGCTGCAGCTGCTTGGTCAAATGCTAGATCAATGTCAGCAGATGTTGCAAAAGCTACTTTTCCAAGAATATCAGAATTATTTGCTGGATTGGTAATTATATGAGATTGCTCTTGTTTGCTGCTTTTTTTAGAGACATCAAATTGTTTGCTATAAATATTATTTACAGTTTTAACTAGCGAATTTATTTCAGGCTCTGAGGTAATATCGATACCTTTTGAATTATCTCGCTCTTGGCCAAATATATTTTTAGGAAGCAGGATTTTAGGGTGGCGAATTTGCTCTAGACTAGCGGTTATTTCTAAGGGATCTTTAACTACTTCAACAGCAGGAATATTAGCGTCCATAAATCGATTTACAAAAGAGCTATTTGCTCCATTCTCTAACAAGCGGCGCACCAAATATGCCAACAGGTCTTTATGACCACCAACGGGTGCATAAATTCTCACAGGCGGGAAATTGCTATAATGTTGTTGTGCAACTTTATAAACAAGCTCACCCATGCCATGTAAGCGCTGAAACTCAAATCGTGCGCTATGTTTTTCTGCCATTTGCATAATCGCAGCTATTGTATGGGCATTATGAGTTGCGAACTGACAAAATAAACGATCATTATGACGCAATAATTCTTGCGCACAGACCATATATGAAAGATCGGTGGTTGATTTACGGGTAAAAACACTAAAATCTGCAAGCCCTAATTCTTGGGCGTGTTTTATTTCACTGTCCCAATATGCGCCCTTAACAAGCCGAATCATAAATTTCTTATCAAGATTTTCGGCAAGCTCTGCCACCCATTCAATTACGGGTAAAGCTCGCTTACTATATGCCTGAATTGCCAGACCAAAGCCTTGCCAGTCTTTTACGCTGATTGATCGAGCAACTTTTTCAAAAATATCAAGCGATAAATCCAAGCGATCTGCTTCTTCTGCATCAATAGTGAGTTTGATATTTAAACGTGCGGCCTCATTTGCAAGCTCAAGCAATTTATTGCCAATAATATCTAACACTTGTTTTTTGTGGGCATATTCATAGCGTGGATATAAAGCAGATAATTTTACAGAAATACCAGAACGATTATTGATGTCTTTTTTACTGTTAATTTCACCAGCAGACTTAATTGCTAGCATATAAGATTTGAAATAATTCTCTCCATCATCAAAAGTTCGTGCGCCCTCGCCAAGCATATCAAAAGAATAAATCTGCTTGGCACCAAATAATTTATGACCACGTTTTATTGCCAAATCTATTGTTTGACCCAACACAAATTCACCTCCCATAATTCGCATTGCTTGCATAACAGCGGTGCGAATTATTGGCTCACCCATTTGATTTGTTAGTCGGCCTAACCAATTTGAATTATTCTCCCACTTTTCTCCAAGGGAAATAATGCGCCCAGTTAACATTAATCCCCATGTTGAGGCGTTGACTAAAACCGTGTCGGCATTACCTATGTGAGAAAGCCATTTGCCGGGGGCAATTTTATCTGCAATTAAATCATCACGAGTTTGCTTATCTGGAACTCGCAATAGTGCTTCCGCCAAGCACATAAGCGCAACGCCCTCTTGATTTGATAAACCATATTCTTGTAAAAAAGCATCAAGTATAGGCTGTTTAAACCCACCTGATCGTGTGGCATTTACAATCTCTATGGCATTCATTTCGATGCTTTTGCAATCAATTTTAGATAACTCGCAAATATTAAGAATATGCTTTGCACTCTGCTCTTCAGGTGCAAATTTGCTAGAAGCGATTCTGCCTCTTATTTGAAATAGTTTGTTCATAGCTTGTGCATTTGGAGCCATAAAAATATCTTTCTTTCTTGTTATTTTGTATGCTTTCTTTTAGAGCAGATTCAAGAAGCCTGCTAATTATTTATTTTCGTATATTTTGGGGAGGCAATATAATGCCAGAATGGATTATTGGACTTACTGGAACGCTTGCTGCAATTCTTGGCACAATATGCTGGGCTCCGCAAGCGCTTAAAACTATACGAACAAAAGATACAAGATCTCTTTCTCTTGGCACAAATATATTATTATTAAGCACCGTAATGCTTTGGTTTATTTATGGTTTAATGCTTGGCTCTTGGCCGCTTATTATCGCAAACCTTGTTTCTCTAATTTTAGTCGGGACTATTGTGGCTCTAAAAATAAAATATGGTTAGATTCTATATCAAATCTCTAAACTCGCCACTCATTGCCCGCCACGCCATAAAAAAATCCATTTGAGAATGGGGCGTTGATTTTTTCTTCTTCTAATTTTGCGCTGGCTTCATCAACATCAATTTTTCTATCTAATAAATCTCTAAAAACAATTGTAGCCTTTATTGTGCCTTTGCTTTGTGGAGAAATGCGAAAATTATTTATACCAATTTCTTGCAATTGATTGATTTCATTCACTAGATTTAGGCAGGTGTAAGATTGGGTTTGAATGCCGTTTATTGTTAGAAAATCCTGCCCCTCTAAAGTAGTTAAATCCATACCATCTAAGTCTTCATCACAGATGAATTTGCAACTATCTTTGGTTAGCTCATGCGCTCTTGCATGATAGCAACGCGCTGAAAGCGCCAAGCCGATGCGGCCAAAAATTTGCACCTCAAGTTCAACATTTAATTTTTTAGCAGTTTTGTTAAGTTGTTTAATACCGCTTTTTGGCATTTCTGGCGGCAGGCAGATATTTGTTGCGCCATTTTGAGCAAAAAACTCTAATGAATCTTCATTATAGACATTCATATAAGAGCCGATGGTGTGTGGTGCGCCATTGAGGCTTAATAGGGCTGCAACGTCATTTGCTTCAATAATTATATTCTTATCACTTAGCTGTTTTGTTAAAAGGCGGCGGTCAATATTTGAGGTTATTTCGGCCAGAGTTGAATATATAATTTGCTTGCCAGCTTTGGTAAGGCGACTGACAATCTCCTCATAATATGGCTCAAACAGGGGCGCTCGTTTTGAGCAGATTACCTCACCTAGAAACACTTTATCAATAGGGCTTTCATCTGCTAGCTGCAGATAAAAATCACGCCATATTTCTGCTGGCCAATTATATAGATTTGGTCCTAGATTTAAATTTGTCATTATTTCATCACCGTTTTTAGCGCCATTTTTTTGATGGGAAAGCCCCCATGGTTTCTTTGTGGCCTTCGGTTAGTGCCAAAAGGTCGCTTATGTCTGGTTGCTCGCCATTGGAATAAGCATCTACCGCTTGCCTAAATGAGGAAACAACAGAGCGGATATAGGCTTTGGAGCGTTGCCGCCCTTCGATTTTTAATGCTGTTACGCCTGCCTCTATCAGGTCAGGTAACAGGTGAGTTAAGTTTAGGCTTACAGGCTCTTCAAAGGCATAATATTCTGCCCTATGGCCAACATTATAGCGACCTTTGCAAATGGTCGGATAGCCTGCATTTTCACCGCAGCCAATGCAATCAATTGCGTATTCGCCTAATCTTGTGGTTAGGTTTTTATCTTTGTCTTCTTCATAGTGAACAAAATTTGCAGGTGAGCAAACTCCGTCCATATTAGTTGAAAGGCCTGTTACATAATTTGTTAAAGAGCAGCGCCCTTCTGCCATCATGCCGATGTTGCCAAAGATAAATGCTTCGATTTCACATGGGATTTCGTCATGCACTTTTTTAATTTCAGCAACCGTCAAAATGCGAGGCAGCACGACCCGTTTTATATCAAATCTATCACAATAAAAATTGATGGCCTCGGGTGATGAAGCCCCCGCTTGCACTGATAGATGAATGCGTTGATCGGGGTGGGTTTCGCTTAAATATTTTGCCATGCCTATGTCGGCAATTATTATTGCATCTACGTTGATGCTTACTGCATCATCAATGGCTTTTTTCCAAATGTCTGTGCGCCCTGCTGTTGGAAAAGAGTTGATGGCGGTGAGTAGTTTTGCGCCCCTTTGTTGGGCATAATCAACAGCTTTTGTCATCTCATCTAATGAAAAATTAAGGCCTGGGAAATTACGGGCGTTAGTTGGTCCAACAAAACCGCAATATATTGCGTCTGCGCCTGCATCAACTGCGGTTCTTAGTGAGGCTGGTGTTCCTGCTGGGCAGACTAATTCGGGCTTTGTTATTTGTTCACTCATGATGGCGTTTGCTTTTATTGACAATATCAAAAAATTTACGGACAGGTTTAGAAAATGGCCCTAAAGAGCTGGCAACATCATCAACTAATGTTCCCTCCATATCATCAAGCGCATTGCGTAAGGCTACCATTGCCTCGCTATCGCCTGTTACCATAATCTCTCGGTTAAAAAATAAAGCGTCACTATCGCTCTGGCTATCTATCATTTTTAATAATGTGGCGAATGAGCCAGAAATATAAACGTCATGCTTAATTTCTGAGCCGCGATTATAGGCTTTTAGACGTGGGTTATTTGGGTCTGGTTGTAATATTAAAAAAAACGGTAGATTGGTGGGATTGATAAGAAAAGTCTTTTTAGTGCTTTCACCAAGTCTGCTAAAAAGTTCAGGGTGTTTTTTTGCTATGAAATTTACGACATGAGACAAGAGCGGGGAGAGCGCAAAAAGTGGTAGGGGTGGCAAAAAGCGAGAAAGGCTTTTTGAGTGAGCCTCGCTTAGATGTTGGCTGCCTGGAGAAGAATTTGAGCCGCTAGTATTTGTATAATTTTGAGAAATCATGATTTGTCTCTTAGCGTGAGTTTGATTATCTATTATTGATATGAATCAATTGAGAGAAGAATTGCTGTGTTATTCATTGGTAATATTAAAGTGAGCACTCTAAATGGGTATTTTAAAGTGAACACTAAAAAGTGATAGATAGCTGTTTATTTGCTGTTTTGGTTTTATGTAAGGTGTGGTTGAGATGGTTATTATGTTTATAAAAACCAAAGAGCTTGAAGAGTTGCAATGAAACAAAAAGAAAAAATTCTTCTTGATAGCTTTGGTCGCAAAACTACCTACCTTCGCCTCTCAGTTACTGATCGTTGTGATTTGCGTTGCACATATTGCATGAGCGAGAAGATGAAATTTTTACCCCGCTCAGATGTGCTGACATTTGAAGAAATTTATCGTATCTGCTCTATCTTTATAGCAAATGGGGTTAGAAAAATTCGCCTTACTGGTGGTGAGCCATTGGTTCGAAAACATATTATTTCATTGTTTGAAATGCTATCACCCCATCTTAAAAATAATGATCTTGATGAATTAACTTTAACTACAAATGGCACATTGCTTGATCGTTATGCAAAAGACCTGTTTGAGGTTGGGGTGCGTAGGGTGAATGTTTCGCTAGATACTCTTAATGCGAAGCGATATAAACAAGTCACTCGCATTGGTGAGATTGATAAGGTGCTAAATGGGATTGAAGCGGCATTAAGCGCTGGCCTTAAAGTTAAGCTTAATGCGGTGGCGATGCGGGGTGCTTTTGAAGATGAATTAGACGAATTGATGCGTTTTGCGCATAGTAAGGGCATGGATTTGACCTTGATTGAAGAAATGCCGCTTGGCATTGATGGCTTTGATCGAAAAAATACTCACCTGCCGCTTGATGAATTACACCAAACACTTGAAAAAAATTATACACTTAGTCCGCTTGGTTTAAATACAGGTGGGCCGGCTAAATATGTAGCTGTTAAGGAAACAGGGGGGAGGCTTGGTTTTATCACTCCTATGTCTTGTGATTTTTGCTCTTCTTGTAATCGAGTTAGAGTTGGTTGCACGGGTAAATTATTTACTTGTATGGGGCTTGAGGGCTCGGTTGACTTACTTAAAATTGTGCGTGGGCAAGAGGATAATAACCAGCTTGAAGAGCTAATTAAAAAGACTGTTTTTGCAAAACCTGCGGGGCATAATTTTGCTGTTACATCTGGTGGCGTTAAAGGTATAAAGAGAAATATGTCGGAATTAGGCGGATAATAGGTGAATAGATGAGTGTAAAAATAGCAATTGTTACAATTTCAGATCGTGCCAGTATGGGCATTTATGAAGATAAAAGCGGGCCTGCAATTAAAGACTGGCTCAAAAAAACTATCAGCTCTGATTTTGAAATTATTTATAAAATTATTGAAGATGGGGTTGATAGCGTCAGCTCATGTTTGATTGATCTTTGTGATGATATACGAGTTGATTTGATTTTAACAACAGGGGGCACGGGTCCTTCAAAGCGAGATTTAACTCCTGAGGCGATGGCGCTGGTTGCTGAAAAAGAATTACCTGGATTTGGTGAATTGATGCGTCAAGTTAGTTTGCTTGAAGTGCCAACGGCTATTCTTTCGCGGCAAAGTGCTTTTATTCGCGGTGATAGTTTAATCATAAACCTACCTGGCAAACCTGCAGCGATTGATACTTGTCTCACAGCAGTTTTTCCTGCTGTTCCTTATTGTCTTGATTTAATTGAAGCGGGGCGTATAGAGACTTATGAAGAGGTTTTAAGTAGTTTTAGGCCAAAAAATAAATAAGCCAAAAGGCAAAATACATGTCAACTTCAGCTCAAAGACGACAATATAAAGGTTTGGCGGTTTTAAGCCGTGGCTATCGCCCATTTTTTCTTGGTGCGGCGGTTTGGGCAGTTGTTTCAATGCTACTTTGGGTTTTCTCGATTGCAGGAGTGTTTGAATTGCCAAGCGCTTTTTCCCCAGCTGATTGGCATATTCATGAAATGATTTTTGGTTATAGCGGTGCGATAATAGCGGGGTTTTTATTAACTGCAGTGCCGAATTGGACAGGGCGTTTGCCAATAATGGGCAATGGGCTTTTGTTGCTTTTTAGCCTATGGCTTTTAGGTCGAGTTGCAATATTATTTTCTGCTTTTCTTCACCCTCACTTGGTTATGGCAGTTGATCTATCATTTTCTATCATGCTTATTTTTGTTATTGCACGAGAGATAATTGTAGGAAAAAACTGGCGCAACCTTAGTGTGCTTATGGTTTTGGTGTTTTTGTTTATTGCTAATTTGCTTTTTCACATTGAGATGATGATTTATGGCGAAGTAAATTATCCCTCGCTTTTAGGGCTTAGCGTTGTGCTTGTGGTGATAATGCTAATTGGTGGGCGGGTAATTCCTAGCTTCACTCGTAATTGGCTGATGAGATTTGGTATAGATGGTTTGCCTGTATCAAAAAATCGCATTGATGATTTGGCAATGATTATTTCAATATTTGCTTTGATAGCTATGGTTTTTTTAGAGCAACCATATATTGTTGCTGGGTTGCTGGTTTTAGCTGGCCTGCTAAATGTCATTCGCTTGGCTCGCTGGGCTGGGCATAGAACTCTCAGTGAGCCGATAGTTTTTGTGCTACATGTCGGATATAGTTTTGTTCCCCTAGGGTTTTTTGCTCTGGCTAGTTTTATTTTATGGCCAGATGTCATGCCAAAGGCTTCGGCTTTTCATGTCTGGACTGCGGGGGCAATTGGCATGATGACAATTGCAATGATGACAAGGGTTAGCCTTGGTCATTCGGGGCAGAAAATTAAATCTGACAAAATTATTGTGGCGATTTATATATCAATGTTTGCTAGCATTATTTTGCGTTTTGCGGCTGATTTTTTGGTGCAGTATGAATTTATACTAAATCTAAGCGCAACCTTATGGATAGTGGCTTATTTGTTGTTTCTTATTCGTTATTGGAAAATGTTAACTAGTTAGTTTTTGTTTTTAAGGTTTCTAGCCTTTTGCGAAATTCATCAGTTATTGGGCGGGTTAGGCCTTTTTCAGCGGCCTCTAAAATCAACTCATTTGAATTTATTTCAATCACTTGGCTTAATTGTTTGTGCATTTCATCGGGGGCAAGTCCTGCTGGGATAGGCTCTAAGAATTTTGCCTTTGCTGTGCCTGGCCAAAGTACCAATGCGTTTCTCCCCCAAAAAAGACCAGAATTTAGCGCAACAGGAATAACAGGGACATCAAGCTCTTCATAAATTTTTGCAATGCCATAGCGATAGTCAGGTTCTGCAAGTGGAGCTTTTCTCGTTCCCTCAGGATAGATAATAATTTTACAGCCACGTTTAACAGCAGCCTTTGCTTCTTTAAGCATTTGTGGAATTGCTTGAGAGCCTTTTGACCTATCTATTGAAATAGTATCAAAATCTCGCGCCGCCCAACCAAAAAACGGAATATCAAGCAATTGCTTTTTGGCAATGAATGATGGACGAATGGCAAAAGGGAAAATTGCAAATATATCCCAATCAGATTGATGTTTAGCTGCAATAATAGCGCCACCCTCAGGTAGATGCTCTAAGCCTGATATTTCTGACTTTATTCCGACAATGAAGCGCAATAGAAATAGAGTTGAAGCGCCCCAATATTTAGCAATTGCCCAACCGAAACTATACCAGCCTCTTTTTTTGAAGATAGAGATAAAACCAAGAATAATTGCCACAATAGCGGTATTTGCAATGAATAAAATATAAAAAATAATAGATCGTATTGCTTGAATAATCATGATTTTACCATGTGATTTGTTTTAAGAATCGGCGCACTGTGATGCGAGATGTAATTGCTGTTAAAGTTGCAATGATTGGCACGAGAATTAGAATGAAAATAATATCCACCAGGCTAAGAGAAAATGTGCCAAATAGTGCGTTTATTTGTTCTGTTGAACTAGCTGGTAGGTAACTTGTTGTGATTAAGCCAAGTAGCATATAAAAAGCAATTGCCCCAATGCCGCCAATCAAACCTCCTTTAAGGCCGATCTTTAAAAAACGGGATTGAAATTCTTTTGCTACAAAGCGGTTTGATGCACCAATAAAATGTAGCACATCAACAATTTGCTGACTTGAGGCCATTGTTCCTCTGGTAGCGAAAACGACAGCTAAAAGGGTGGCAACAACTATTAAAGTAAAAATTAAAACCCCTGCCATGAGAATGGTTTTTGCCATGTTATCAAGTTGGGCGCGCCAAGCATCATGGGTATCAAGGCTTGCCCCTTTGATGATTTTTAATTCACTTTTTAGTTGTTCAAGGTCAGCTCCAATTGGGTCTGATAATTCCACTACAACAAGGCGAGGGATATTTAATTCGGTTAGATCAACGTCATCTCCAAGCCAAGGTTTAAGCAAGGCTTCGCTTTCTTCAATGCTTAGGGCGCGTGCATTTGATACACCTGTGGTGGCTTGTGCAATGGTTTCTGCAAGGCGTAAATTTGCATCCATCAATTCGCCCTCAACAGGCCTTATTTGAATGGTGATTTCTCGGCTAATGTCACTTGACCATGCTGAGGCAGATTTATTCACCATGATAAGGCCGCCAAGGGTAAGGGCTGATAAAAAAGTCATAATGGCGATTAAGAAAACCAAGGTGCGAGAAGTGACAGAGTGAACAGGCACAATTTCGCTGGGGGAGTTATATTCGTCTTTAGAGTGTTGGTTTTTTTTGAAAAATTTAAGTAAACTCATTTGATAATAATCCCACCATTTTTAAGCGCCATTTGCGGATAGTTGAATTTTTTTATCATTGATAGCTCGTGGGTTGCAATTATTATGGTTGTTCCCATGCGGTTTAATTCTGCAAAAAGATGCAAAAGCCGCTCTGCTAGTTCGGGGTCAACATTCCCTGTTGGCTCGTCTGCAAGTAAAATATCTGGGCGTGAAATTACCGCGCGAGCAATGGCGGCGCGCTGCTTTTCTCCCCCTGAAAGAGTATTTGGTAGCGAGTGCATATGCTCACCAAGTCCTACCCAATCAAGCAATTCTGTAACATTTTCCTTATATTGCTCAGGCTGTTGGCCAAGAACCCTTAAAGGTAAGGCGACATTTTCAAACGTGCTTAAATGCTCAAGTAATTTAAACTCTTGAAATACAATACCAATGTGTCGACGCAATTGTAATAACTTGTCTGTGTCTAATGCTGATACATCTTGACCCAGCATGCTCATTTTGCCGTTTGAGGGTTTTAACGAAAGCAAAAGCAAACGAAGCAAAGAGGTTTTGCCAGCGCCTGAGGGGCCAGTTAAAAAATGAAAAGATCCTTTTTCAATTGAAAAAGAAATATCTTTTAGAATTATAGGCCCATTACCATATTTTAGGCTTACATTATCAAATTCTATCACTCTTATTTCTCCCGAATCAAAATGATTTTAATACAACATAACAGCGAAATGGAAATATGTATCCGTTCGAGTTAAATCGTTTGAAGAAACTTAACCCATTGCCTGTAATAATATAGAATAATTTATGTTTGAAGCGAATTTTATTTTATTATTATGATTATTACTTGTCCAAATTGCCACACAAAATATCAAATTGCTCAAAAGGCCATTGGCTCTGCTGGTCGTAAAGTAATGTGCGCTAGTTGCAATCAGCCTTGGCAGGCAATTGCTGAAAGTGAAAACGAAGTAAGGCCAAAACCAAAATTAGTTGAGACAAAAAGCGATGACGTTGGTACACAAGATGATGATAAACTATTTGATATTGCTGATGAGGCGGCATTAGATGATGAATTTGTTAAAGAAGAGCGTGCGTTAAAAGAAACCACTGCAAACGTTAAGGCTGGTGTAGAATTACCAAGTGATAAAAATATAGATAAAAGACGAGCTGAAGATAAACAAGATTCCTCAGCTTTGCCTCAAAATAATGAAAAAGCTAAGACAAAAAAAGTAAAACAGCCAATACAAGCAAGTGAAGCAGGTTTTACTAAAAGCAAACGACAAAAAGCAATGCAACGACGACAAAATGAAAAGGCAAAAAAACTTCCATTTTGGCGTGCTAAGCAAAACGCTAGATTTTTCATGGTATTTACTTTGTTAGCAATCATTATTGGTGGTGGTTATTTTAAAACAGATATTGTGCGGGTTTTTCCACAAATGGCAGTGCTTTATGAAGCTTTTGGCCAAGAGGTTAATGTGTTTGGGCTTGAGTTTAGTGATGTAAAAACGATAAGAAGCATAAGTGATGGAAATGAAAGAATGGAAATTTCTGCAAAAATTTCAAATATTACAAAATCGCTTGTTGATGTGCCTATAGTTATTGTTAGTATTGTTGATGTTGATGATAATATTTTAATGCAATGGGGCGCAACTCCTGCTGTGCAGACACTTGAAGCTGGGGAAACTATAAGTTTTAAAACGCAGTTAAATACCGCTCCAGTGGGATCAAAAAGCGTGAATTTATCTTTTGCTGAAGAATGGAAGAATTAAAATGGCAAGAATTTTAGTTGCAGAAGATGATGATAATGTGCGTGAATTTGTATATCGTGCGCTTGAATTAAAGGGTCATGAAATAATTAAGGCAGAGGATGGCGGTTTGGCAGCTGAAATCATGGAAGAAGAAAATGGTAATTTTGATCTTTTGTTATCAGATATAAAAATGCCTGTGATGGACGGGATAGGGCTAGCTTTATCTGTTGGGGCGCAATTTCCTGATGTTACAATTTTGCTTATGACAGGTTTTGCCGATCAGCGTGAGCGAGCGCATGGACTTGATGCTTTAATTTATGATGTAATAGCTAAACCGTTCACACTTGCTGATTTGTTACAAAAAGTTGATGACGCGCTTGAGCTTAAGCCAGTTGAAATAGTATCTCGTGTTCGTCAAGAAATTGCATCAAAACATAAAATTATTTCAAATACTTGATTTAGATCCAGCTTGGAACATCATCAAGTGCTATTAACTCAGCAATAGTTTGGCGCTTTCTAATAATTTCAAACTTATCATCTTTGACTAAAACTTCTGCAATCAATGGTCTTGAATTATATGTTCCTGCCATAACCGCACCATAAGCACCTGCGTTCATAATGGCTATTAAGTCATCTTGTTTTAGAGAGTTTAAATTGCGTTTTTGGGCTAAATAATCACCAGATTCACAAATGGGCCCAACAACATCAGCCAAGATGGTTTGGCTATTATCTTTTGTTTTTGTCAGAGGTAAAATATCATGATGCGCTTCATAAAGAGTTGGGCGTAACAGGTCATTCATTGCGGCGTTAACAATGACAAAGTCTTTGCCTGCGCCTTGTTTGATATATTCAACTTTTGTTATCAACACACCAGCATTGCCGACCAACCAGCGCCCCGGCTCAAGAATTAGTTTGCAATTTAAGGGTGCAATATGGGAGCGCACGATTTTTGCATATTCAAGTAAATCTACAATTGGCTCATTATTGCCGTGTGAAATACCTAAACCCCCGCCAATATCAATATGTTCAAGTGAATGACCATTTTCATTAAGTTCGCTAAATAGGCCAGCAAGAAGTGAAATTGCTTCGTTATATGGCTCAAGATTTATGATTTGTGAGCCGATGTGCATGTCAAGGCCAATGGCTTTTAGATTGGCGGAGTTTTTGATTTTTTCAAAAACAGTTTTTGCATCAATATAAGGAATACCAAATTTATTATCGAATTTGCCAGTTGAAATTTTGGCATGAGTTTTTGCATCAACATCGGGGTTGATACGAACAGAAACGGGGGCGATAACTCCCATCTTGTTTGCAACTTTATTTAAGCGTTCAAGTTCAGGCACGCTTTCAAGGTTAAAGCAGTGAATGCCTAACTCTAGGGCGCGTGACATTTCTTTTTCGCTTTTGCCAACGCCTGAAAAAATAATTTTATTAGCAACAATTCCAGCAGCGTTTGCACGTTCTAATTCGCCAAGTGAAACTATATCAGCGCCTGCGCCAGCTTTACCAAGTAATGAGATAATAGCTTGGTTTGAATTGGCCTTCATTGCATAGGCAATAAGTGGATTTAAATCAGCAAAAGCAGATTGTAATTGCGCAAAGCGTTGCTCAATTTCACTTTTAGAATAGCAATAAAATGGTGTGCCGATTTCTTTTGCTATGTCAGCCAAATTTACTTGCTCGGCGTGTAAAGCGCCTTTTTTATACTCAAAACCACTCATTTATTTATTATCCAATTTTTTTTGCCAAGTTTTCACCTGCGCTAAAATATTGTTTGGTGCTGTGCCGCCATAAGAAGTGCGTGAGGCTACGGAATTTTTAACTGATAGGATCGAAAAAATCCGATCATCAATACGTTTATCAATTTTTTGAAAATCTTTGAGAGAAATTTCTTCAAGCTTGATTTGTTTTTTTTCTGCCAAGGCAACTGCCTGACCAGTGATATGATGTGCATCTCTAAATGGTACATTTGCTTCACGCACTAACCAATCGGCAATATCGGTGGCGGTTGAAAATCCAATGCCTGCTGCATCATTCATTGCTTGTTTATTCACTGTTAGATCGGCAACCATGCCCGCCATTGCAGCAAGGGCAAGCGAGAGGTTATCTAGCGCATCAAAGGCGACTTGTTTATCTTCTTGCATATCTTTTGAATAGGCAAGCGGCAGGCCTTTCATCACTATCATAAGTGATGTGTGAGCGCCCATAATGCGGCCAATTTTGGCGCGGATTAACTCAGCGGCATCGGGATTGCGTTTTTGTGGCATGATTGATGAGCCAGTAGAAAATTGATCTGATAATTGCACAAATTTAAATTGTGCTGATGACCAAATCACCAATTCTTCAGCAAATCTTGATAAATGCATTGCGCAAATAGAAGCTGCTCCTAATGTTTCAAGCACAAAATCTCTGTCGGATACTGCATCAAGTGAATTCGCGGTTGGGCGAGAGAAGCCTAATTCTTTAGCTGTCATTTCTCTATCGATAGGAAAAGATGTGCCAGCAAGGGCGGCTGAGCCAAGTGGGCATTCATTCATTCTAGTCCTTGCATCTTTTAGACGAGATTTATCACGATCTAGCATTTCAACATAGGCAAGCAGATGGTGGCCAAAGGTTACTGGCTGGGCGCTTTGCAAGTGAGTAAAGCCGGGCATTATTGTGTTGGCATTTTCTTTTGCACGAATTATTAAAGCAGATTGCAAGTCGCTTATTTGCTCAATCAGCATATCTGCGCTTTGGCGCATATATAGTTTGAAATCTGTTGCCACTTGGTCGTTGCGAGAGCGCGCGGTGTGCAGCCGCTTCGCAGGCTCGCCAATGAGTTCTGCAAGCCTATTTTCAATATTCATGTGAATATCTTCAAGCTCTGTGCTGAAAGTAAACTTATTTTGTTCAATTTCTTTGCTGATTGCCTCTAGCCCTTTTTGAATTGCTAGATTATCATCATTTGAAATAATACCAGTTTTTGCTAGCATATTTGCATGTGCAATTGAGCCAGCAATATCTTGGGAATATAGTCTTTTGTCGAAATCAATCGAAGCATTTATTTCTTGCATGATTGCGTTTGGAGAAGAGGCGAAACGTCCGCCCCACATGCGATTACTCATATAATTGCCTCATAAAAATAAAGACCAAAGTGAACTTATTAAATGACAAAAATCACCAAACAAGCGATTAAAAATAATAAAAAACAAATGATCCTAATCATTGGAGCAGTTGTAATTATCTTAGGTATAGCTTTGACTTTGCTGCTTAGCAATATTTCGTTTTTTAAAGAAGCAAAAATTGATCTTATGCAGTGTGAAACTCAGCCTTTAGCACAGCAGGCACTTGAAAAAGTAATGAATGAAGATGTTAAATCTTTGCTTATCACTGCAAATGGGCGCGGGTATGCAGATATGGAGTTTAATGACGAAAATTCTAACATTACTAATATTGCAGCTTTTGAGGGAAAGCCATTATTGGTGAATTTTTGGGCTACTTGGTGCGGACCATGCCGTGAGGAAATGCCATCAATTGATAATTTAGCGGTTACATATAATAAAGATGAGTTTGAAGTTATTACGATAAATCTTGATAGTGGTAAAAAGGCTAAAGAAAAATCGCAAGCTTTTCTTGATGAAATTGGCGCCAAGAATTTAACGCTTTATGCTGATCCAACTTATAAGGCGTTTGATTTGTTAAAGGCTAATGGGGTGGCACTTGGACTGCCTGCTACTTTATTGCTTGATAAAAAAGGTTGTGAAATTGCGGTTTTACAAGGTCCTGCTGAGTGGGATAGCAAGGGAGCGATTGAAATTATTGATGCGTTGATAGGTTTATAAGCTTTTTAAGCTGTTTTATCGATTATTGTGCCTTGACCTGAGGGTGGGGCAGAACGGGCAGCTTGCGCAATCATATCTATCATGACTTGTTGCATTTCATTTTGCTTTTTCATGATTTTAATTTGGGCAGTTTGCATAGTTGAGGATTGCTTAACTGCCAGTATATTTGTTGATAATTCCATTATCTGCCTCAATATTATGATTATTGGTGATTTGAGCATAAAAAAGTAAATATTTATTATAACTTGTGTTATCTGCCACCAAGAATGGGAAATTCTTTGCGCTTTAAGAGCATAACTAATATAACTCCTGAAATAAATCCGCCAATATGTGCCCACCAAGCAACTGGCTCATCTGAGCCGATAAGAACATAAAATAATTGAGTTAAAATCCAAAAACCTAACATCCAAAAAGCTGGAATTCTCAATGGGATTGGAATGACGATTTTTGCAATCACGAATAATCTAGCATAGGGAAATAATAATACATAAGCGCCCATAACTCCTGCAACAGCGCCAGATGCGCCAATTAATGGGCCATTTGAATCTAAATTCATGTAATAATGCGCTCCAGCTGCAAATATCCCACATAAAAGATAAAAAATTAGATAGCGGGTATGGCCAAGCGCATCTTCAATATTGTCGCCAAAAATCCATAAGAACAACATGTTTGAAATAAGGTGAAGCAAATCTGCATGTAAAAATATATAACTTACAAAGGTTAGCTGC
>JALSJY010000090.1 GCA_026989045.1 Hyphomicrobiales bacterium
AGTTTGCTATGAACATCTGGTGGGAATGTTGAGGTTAGTTTAATGGGGGTGCGTTTTGGTAGTTTTGAGAGTTTTAATGCCATTACTTGAAGCTCCTAAGATTTGAGGGTTTTTGAGTGAAGGGCTGCAAAACAATATCCTTATGCACAATCACACGAAGTGGATAACCAGGCCGAATGGTAATTGTCGGTTGTATGTCAAGTTCTCGCTCAACAATCTTTTGTCCTGCTCTATTGGTTGAGCTTTGCGAACCGCTTTTTATAGCCTGAACCAAATCACTTTCATCGCTAAAGGCAAATTCAGCTCCAACACTAAATAAAGTAGAAAGGGCAATACCTTTAAGTAGTCGCCATTCGTGATAATCGACCTTGTCGCTAAGCCCTGCAAACCCAGCCCTATCTGTTGCAGGTAGGTTATCGATAATAATTGATGTGCCATCAGGAAAAATCAGGCGTTGCCAAACTACAAGAGAGCGTTGCTGACCAAAAGAAATATCTGAATCATACTTTCCTAAAAGTCGTGTTCCTTGTGGAATTAACAAATATTCTCCACTAATTGTATCATAAACATTTCTTGTAACTTGTGCGATAACACGGCCAGGCAAATCAGAATTTAATCCAGTAATTAGACTTGCTGAAATTACAGTTCCTGCCATTATTTGATAAGGTGATATTGGGCTTTGTAATTGATATGGATTATAAATATTTTCGTCTGGTTCGCTATTTAAGAAATCATTCTTTTGTTGTTGATTATTAGGATCGCTTTGCTCTTTCCCAATCAGTCCTTGCCCAATCAGTTCTTGCCCAATCAATTCTTGCATATTCTCTAAGGCTGCAAATGGATTTATTTCAAGATTTGCTTTAGCTAGCATATTCTCATTAGCTGAATTTTCACCCCTTTCCTGAACAGCAGAAATTTGAAAGAACACAGAAGATTCTCTCCCCTGTTGTGCCCGTTGCGCCAAGCGTATTCGCTCGGCTCTCTCCATATCTATTTGATGATCTGCAAGAAAAGGCATTGCTCCAGCTGAAATGGGTAATGGCTCAAGACCTGCACGTTGTTCTGCATCTAATACTGCTGCTCCCAACTCACCGGGCAAAGGCGCACCAAGAATAGGCGCAACATAATCCTGATAAGATTTTGGCAATGAAGAAAGCTGCTCTGGCTCTTCTTTATTAGTAATATTATAAAGCTCTTTATTTTCTTTATTGTTAGTTGAGGGAGGTTGCAGCGCATAAAAAACTGCTCCAAGGATCAATAATATACCTGCACCGCTTAGCCCAATAAGCACATTTCTATTTAGGCGAGTGACGGGACGAGGTTTTGCAAAAAGATTTAAACTTGCTGGTGTAAGTTTATCATCTTTGTCTGCTCGTAAAACATCATCACTCATCACTAGTTTCCTCCACTACGTGATGATTTTGCTTTATGACCATCAGTTCGACTAATACGAACTACTTGTTGTGGATCAGCTCCAAGCCTTAATTCTGCTGCGGCAAATAATTTATCAACGATATAATAATTTCCCTTCATGCGGTAATTAACCAGCTCATTATCGCCTTGTGGCCCAACAACAAATAAAGGCGGTGCTTCACCTTGTGAGATGCCTCGTGGAAATTCGATAAATACTTTACGTCCATCATCAAATGCACGCACTGGTTTCCAAGGCGGATTATCACCTGTGATTGCATATCGAAAACGTAACTGATTAAGGCTTATGTCTTTATCAATTATTTGCTCTTGCGCCTGTTTCGCTGTTTTATTTTGGCGAGAAAGAGAGATAAGTTCATCATTTGGATAGTGCCAAGATAAAGATGCCATATAGGTATTTTCAAAAGACTCTAATTCCAAATGATAGGTGCGCCTATCTGTTGTAATAATAAGGTTGGTTTTTAGATTTGCCTCTGTTGGTTTAACAAGAATATGAACTTGCTCGCTTATCCCTTCGCCACTTACAGTATCGCCAACCACCCATCTAACAGTATCACCAGCAGAAACGGAGAGGAGTTTCTCGCCCTTTTGAAGGGCAATATCGCTTACTTGTTCTGGTGCTGTGTAAAGGCGATAAAGAGCGCCCGAAGAAAATGGATAGACCTGAATGGCATTAACATATCCATCTCGTGCTGGCTCTACTCGAGCAGCTTCATTGGCATTATCAACTCTCTCGCTTGGATCGCTTGATTGTGGCTCTCTTTTACTTTGCCCCTCAATAGGTTTTAGCTGGCCAGGCAGAGGAAGTAATTTTGGCAACTCAACAATTGTTACAGGTGCTAAAGGCTCAATTTCAATTGCTGCTAGAGTAAAATCATTTTCATCATAAGCAATTGATGGGGGAAGTTGGTTTCTTGCGCAACCAGATCCAGCTAAAACTGTTAGAAGTAAAGTACTTGTTATCAAACTATTTTTCATTGTTTTTTTCATTTTTTTCTCATTGTTTATTTTGGCTATTCATGTCGCGTGACCAATTAAGGCCATGAACATAAAGACCCAGTGGGTTTTTTGTTAAGGCAGTGACTGTGGTGGGCATTTGAAAAACGACAGTGAGAATAGCTGTATAGCGTTCTCTTTTTTGAAACGTGCCATTCATATAATGACGTTCAATCCATTTGATCTGAAAGCTGTCATCAGAAGCTCTAACCACGCTGGTTATTTCAACAGCTATTGAGCGTTTGCCAATATCTGCAAATGGATCATTTTCTCTGGCATATTCATTTAAGATAAGTGCTGCTCGATCGGTTGTAAAATCATATGCGGTTAGCCATTGTTGGCGCACCACAACAGGGTCAATAGAAACAGCTCGAACACGCTTTATGAATGCTGCTAAATGAAATGCAATTTGTGCATCACTTGGTTTATAAATTGCTGTAGCTGGGCCAACCGTTCGTATCTCACCCAATTTATCGACTTCAATCACATAAGGTATGATGCGGCTTTGTAGGCTTTGCCAAATTAGCGTAACTGAGAGGACACTAATTAAACCAAGAGAGCCAAAAGCCATTAGCCGCCAATTACGTGCTTGTGAACGAGCCGAGCCAATTCTCTCGTCCCAGACTTGTGCCGCCTTTTGATAGGGTGTTATTGGCTTTGGCGTGTTAGAATATTTATTTGTTGAGCGTTTGAAAATCATTCGTCGCTATCCTTTAATTTGGGGCTATCGCCTGAACTTGGCCTGTCGCCATCACGCAAAGTGTGAGCTGCCATAACCGCTCCTTCACGAAGGTGCTGACGGCTTTGATTTGATTGGAGTTGTTGCGCCCATTGTGGAGCGCTATCTGGGGCATTAGCGCT
>JALSJY010000091.1 GCA_026989045.1 Hyphomicrobiales bacterium
AAGCATTAGTGACACTATATTGCATATAAAAGCATGTCCTGTTGCATTTTTATGCAAGACTCAAAAATGGACACGTATGTAAATATTCATATTTTAACTATCCTTATCCTAATCACTCTTGGCAAAACAAAAAATCTTAGCCATACTCAAGATTAGCTCTATTTAATGAGGGCAGGAAAATTCTTGGGAGGGAAATGAGTATGAACAAATTTATAAATATAGCCAAAGCAATTGCTTTGGTTTTTACTTTTGCTTTTGTAACAACTAGTGCTAATGCCAATGAAATTTTGGGCAAATGGAAAACTGAGAGTGGAGAAACCGCTCTTATTACAAATTGCGGTAGCTCTATTTGTATTGTGTTGAAAACTGGCGATTATAAGGGGCAATCCATTGGTAAGTTAAAAGTCGATGGCAACAAATATAAAGGCAGCGTGCGCGACCCAGCTGACGATAAAACCTATACTGGCAGCATAGTTGTCACTGGTAATTCTCTTAAAATGCAAGGCTGTATAGCGATTTTTTGTAAAACGCAAAAATGGACGCGCATGTAAAATATTCCCTGCCATCATTAATCAATTATGATGGCAGGAGTTTTATTCACTCTCTTTTTTTGACTTCTCTTTTTTTGCATTTATTTTAGCAATTAGATCAGCCTTTGATTGCGGAATCGCCTGCCCATAAGGGCTAGAATCATGCTTGCCCATTTTTGATTTTTTAATCGGTGCAGGACGTTGAAATAGCTGTTTTGGCATGGAGTATTTTCCTTTTATATCGTAATATTTTACTTTAATTTAAAGTAAGATTTGATGCTATTAAAAAGGCAATTGTTAATTTGTGAAATATGCCCAAACAAAATATCAAATTATATTTCTTTTAGATCTATCGCAAAATTTGCACCCAAGTTTAATTGATAGGTGACAACTGCCAAGATGAAGAAAAACCTATTTGATCATTTTACTTTAGACCTCATGTTATGTGGACTTACAGGTTAACCAATATCTCTTGCCCTTGTCAAATATCTAGCGCTTTATCAGGTTTTTAAGCAAAGGAATTTTCATCGCCCACATACCTAAGCGTTGTTTCATGTTTGGTTTAAAATCTCGCATTTTTGAGAAAGATGCAACATCTGATTGAAAAACCTTTTCCCCCTTTTGGTTGGTTGCAACAATTGTTGAAAATAATAATCCCCAACCAGGTAGTGATGCAGATGGGCGTTTTGATACAACAGTTAATTTGTAAGATATGCAATCATTAGGTCTTACTGCCTGCAGAAAGGTCATTTTTTTAATACCGGGGGAGGGGCCAGAAACTCCTGGTACTATTCCCTCAGCCACCATTGCTTCTTCACGTTTTTTTATTTCATCAACCATCAAGCGATGCCCAACACATGCCGTATGCCAACCAGAAGCAATTATGCCGCCAAAATGCGAATATTTGGCAAGCTCTGGATCAGTATGAAAATATTGATTATCATATTCTTTATTATATTTAATAATCTCTTCTTGGGTAAAACAATACTGCCCTAATTCCATAGAATCTCCATCATTAATATCTTCATACCACGTGGTCATGTTATGCCCTCCAAGCCAATTTCGGGATTACGCACATCAATTAAATTATTTAGCGTCATAATCATCACTGTTTGGTTTTTTTGGTTTTTAATATCAAAATCAAGATTAACAATGCCCCATTGCGGTTTAGATTTAGCACGCTTTAATAAAGTGATGGTAACAGTGCCACCAATCACATCATTTGCCATAACAGGACGTTTCCATTTAAGGTCGGTAATAGACATGCCGCCAGAAGAAGCCAAGGTGCCAGGGAAATTCTTTAGTGCCATTTTAATGGCAATTGCTCCAGTTTGATAACCAGAAGCTGCGATGCCTCCAAGTAAAGAAGCTTTAGCGGCCTTTTCGTCAATATGAAAAGGCAATGGATCAAACTCTAGCGCAAACTCTTTTATCATCGCTTTAGTGACTTTGGTATTGCCAAGGTCAACTTGCTGCCCCAAATATAAGTCCTCAAAATGCAAAAAATCTTTAGTAACTGGGTTGCTTGTCATCAAACTTCCTCATGGTGATAATCCAACAGGCTCACTATGTCGAACCATAGGAACGAGTTGCTTGAAGAATATAAGAGAACTATAGCTTGACGTAAACGTCAAGCGAAAAATGCTTATTCATGAGCCTGTCGAACCATGTATATAGTTTCAGGCCAAGAAAACTACTGCCTAATTATTAAACTTAAACAACATCACATCGCCATCTTTAACGACATATTCTTTGCCCTCATCACGGGCTTTTCCTGCTTCTTTTGCTGGTTGTTCGCCGCCAAGTCCGACATAATCATCATAGGCAATTGTTTGCGCCCTAATGAAGCCTTTTTCAAAATCTGTGTGAATAACACCTGCCGCTTGCGGGGCTTTTGTCCCCTTGGTGATAGTCCAAGCACGAGTTTCTTTTGGTCCTGCAGTGAAATAAGTTATTAAATTAAGTAGGTCATAGCCCTCGCTAATAAGGCGGTTGAGGCCGGGTTCTTTAAGCCCTAGTTCTGCTAAATATTCTTTTTGCTCATCGTTCTCAAGCTGCGCTAATTGGCTTTCAATTTCAGCCGAAATAACTGCCATAGCCGCCCCTTGCTCGCTGGCATATTGCGCAACTTGTTCAGTCATTTCATTGCCGCTAGCGGCGCTGTCCTCGTCAACATTACAAACATAAAGCACGGGCTTTGAGGTGAGGAGTTGCAATTCCTTGAAGGCTTTTTCTTCCTCCTCAACGCGCTCAACAAAACGAGCAGGCCTATCATCTTCTAAAACTGCTATCGCACGATGAACCAAATCAAGAGTGAGTTGCGCTTCTTTATCTCGCCCACGTAGTTTTTTCTCTAAACCCGCAATGCGCTTTTTAAGGCTTTCAAGATCAGCAATCATCAGCTCAGTTTCAACAATTTGCGCATCAATGATGGGGTCAATCATGCCGCTAACATGCACAATATCATCATTTTCAAAGCAACGAAGCACATAGGCAATCGCATCGGTTTCACGAATATTTGCCAAAAACTGATTGCCCAACCCTTCGCCTTTAGATGCGCCCTTAACCAGACCAGCAATATCAACAAAGTTCAAACGAGTTGCCAAAATTTCTTTTGATTGCGCAATAGCGGCGATTTTATCAAGCCGCTCATCAGGCACACTAACCTCACCAACATTTGGCTCAATCGTGCAGAAGGGGAAATTAGCTGCCTGCGCCGCTGCCGTTTTTGTTAGCGCATTA
>JALSJY010000092.1 GCA_026989045.1 Hyphomicrobiales bacterium
AGAAATTATGTATTTCATCATTAAACGTGCAGTAAAACCTTTAATGCCAGACATTTTAGAGATAGCTTTTTCTTGATCCTTGGATTGTGCCACCAACACTGTTTCTAGGTTTTTAAGAAATGGGCAGAGTAAGACTAATCTACCAACACTCTTCACTCTTTGCGAAAC
Source organism: Hyphomicrobiales bacterium (assembly GCA_026989045.1). Taxonomy (GTDB): domain Bacteria; phylum Pseudomonadota; class Alphaproteobacteria; order Rhizobiales; family Devosiaceae; genus S141-66. The sequence continues at coordinate 169 of JALSJY010000092.1, forward strand.
TATTGGCGCAATAAGTGTTCCTTCAGAATGACCAAGTAATATTAATTCGGTAAATTCACTTTGCTCACTTAGCCATTTTGCACAAGCAGTGGCATCAACGATTAAATCATCAAAGCCGCTTGTGTAATAATCGCCCGTACTTTTGCTACAGCCGCGTTTATCATATCGAAAGCTGGCAATATTACGTTTTGCAAGATCAAAAGCAATTTTGTTGAAAATATTAAGCTGCATTCCCTTTATATTTTCATCGCGATCAAGGGGGCCAGAGCCATGCAAAAACAATACTATTGAGTGGGGGCCATCTGACGTAGGAGTGGTTAATGTCCCTGATAACACCACATCGCCTGAGTTTATTTCAATTTGTTTTTCAATCACTTTTTTTAACCTATAATTAAACCTAACTTGGAATTACAAAAATATCATCAGTTTCACAATTGAAATTTGGCGCTTCACTATCAGCGAAATTTCTTGCTATTTCATTGGCATTATCCACCAATTGTGCATCAATATATGCAATGTGACATGTGTTTCCAGCCTCAATTTTTGTAACAACTAAGATATTTCCCTCTTTAAACTCTCCCCCCTGCTGATCTGAAATATCAGGAAAGAAACGTAAAATTGAAGCAGTTGGAAAGAAATTACCATTTATCTGTGTTAAGCGCCATTCAATGGTATTATTTATGGTGTTAAAGGCAGGCAGGGTTTGCCTTGCAGCTTTTTCACTCGGTGCGCCAAAACCATAAGAGACAAAAAATCGTAAATCACCCTCTGCTACATAAAGCGGAAAACCCTTATATCCTGGGCAAGCCCAGCTAGCGCCCATATCATCGGCATCTAATAAAAGACATTCATCAAGATTGATTTTAGTATAGGCAGAGGTTACTTCTTGCGCATTGCCTCCTTTGAGCATCAGCAAAGCTAAAATAACACTAAGAAATATTTTGGTAATCATAGAGTGCATTTTATTCTCCAATTTGGAATATTTTTACTGGTTTAATTATAAACAAAGTGTAAGAGAAAAGTTATGATAATATCAACACTAATAAAAGAGCTATCTCATGAATATTGATGCTATTTCTATCGGTAAGAATCCACCTAATGACATAAATGTAATTATTGAAGTTCCTATTGGCGGAGAGCCGATTAAATATGAATTAGATAAAGCAAGTGGCGCGCTAATGGTTGATAGGTTTTTATATACGCCAATGCGCTATCCTGGTAATTATGGTTTTGTGCCGCATACCTTGTGTGGTGATGGTGATGCGTTAGATGCAATCATTATGAATTCACGTCCCATTGTTCCGGGTGCTGTTGTGCGCGCGCGCCCTGTTGGGGTTTTATTTATGGAAGATGATGGGGGGATTGATGAAAAAATAATTTGTGTGCCACATCATAATCTGACTGCTAATTATGATCATATCCAAGATATTGCTAATATGAATAAATTCAGCTAGAAAAACTAAAGCATTTCTTTGCCCATTATAAAGATTTAGAGCCGAATAAATGGGTTAAAATCAATCACATTGGTGATTTAGCTGAAGCGCAAAAAGTGATTTTAGATTCGATTGAGTTGGCTAAAAATAAAACCTAGTCAACTAAAAAATAAGTGATAGTGGAAACAACTCTTACTTTTTTGTCGATTTGCTTTTCACTTCGCTCATTTGGGATATTAACCGCAGGTAATATTTGAAATACTCCTTGGTTTGCGCTTTTGATATTTCCTACTTTTGAACCTGATTCGGTGGCAAATTTTTGTGCTGCCTCTCGTGCGCGCCCTGTTGCTTCGCTTAACATTTCTCCTTTTAAATCAGAAATGCCAGTGAAAATAAATGATGCGCCAGAAGAATAAGCATCTGATGAAAATACTACACCAGCGCGAATAAGCTGAGAAACATTTTTAGCCGCATTTGATAAATTATCAACTTTTGTGGAAGTCACCAAAATATTTTGAGTTAAAACAAAGCGTAATTCATCACTGGCATTTCTATTGCCATAACCTGCAGCACGATCGTTGACCATGATATTTTGGGTTGCAATTTCATCGGCATCAAAGCCGCTTTTTTGCAAAAAAGTCATCACTGCGGCCTCAGACTTTTCAAGTCCTAAACGAGCTGTTTCTAAATTTTTTCCAGCGGCAGTGAATTGGATAGGCCAAAAGCCAAGGTCGGCTTTTACTGCGCGCTCGGACAGGCCTTTTACGGTGACAATGCGAATAGGTTCTCGTGATGTTATTAAACCATTTGCAACAAACCAGCCAGAAAGTGCCAATCCGATTGCTAAAATTAAGGCGCTAAATATTTTTGAAGAAGACATTTTCTTACTTCCAGTCATTTTGCTTGCAACCTTTGTAATGATTAGAGGCAGATATTTATGACCGATTTATGACCAAAGCTATTTATTGTTATTGATTACCATATTCCATGCTCTAACTTCTAAATGCTCGAACAGGCCTGCATTTACATAAGGGTCATTATTGGCGATTTTTTTTGCTTCATTTAAATTTTTTGCTTCTATTATAATGAGCGAGCCTGTTGGTTTTTCATTTTCGTCTAAAAATGGCCCTCCAAATAACACAGCATCACCAAAGCTGGCGATATATTCTAGATGTTTGGGGCGGGTTTTTAGGCGGGTATCAAGCATATTGGCCTTATCGCGCCCCTCAATTACAAATAACATTATTTTCCCTCTTCTTTAAGTGGCCTCTTCATTAAATCTATTACCAATTGTTTGATGTTAATTTTATTATCAAGCAAATCATTAACGGCCTCAATTAACGGCATTTCAATATTGTGTTTTTTGGCTAAAAGTTGTGCAACTGGAGAGCTTAAAACACCTTCTGCTAATTTTGCACCCGACGTTTCAATTTCTTTTACAGTTTTGCCCATGCCTAATTGTTGGCCAAACCAATAATTTCTTGATTGGGGAGAGGTGCAGCTAAGGGTTAAATCACCTAGCCCTGCTAAGCCGCTCATTGTGGCGTGTTTGCCACCCATTTTTATTACTAAACGCTCCATTTCAGCATAGGAG
>JALSJY010000093.1 GCA_026989045.1 Hyphomicrobiales bacterium
GCATGGCTAAGTCATATTCCTCCCCTGCAATATCCAGGGCAGTCCTTGGCAGTAGCGCTTTATGAAATGGGCGGAATTAGAGGCTGTGAAATCGGCTCTGTGATGTTTGGTCGTGCGCCTGATGGAAGCGAAAAACCTGCTTCTATGGAGTTGGTGCGATTAGCAATTCCACGTCGTGTCTATACGCAATCTCATGCTGATTATATTATTGAAGTCTTTGAAGAATTGGTAAAGATAAAAGATGATTTAGTGGGATATGAAATTATAAAAGAGCCAAAAATGATGCGGCACTTTACGGCAAAATTTGCGAAGCTAAACGAGTGAGCTTGGATATAACTATAGAGGTTTTTGATAAAGACGATAGCGCTTAAGAGGTTTTGCGCCTAGTTTGATAATGGCATTATTCATTGGTGCGTTATCTTCTAGCACATAATTGATTTCTAGGCGTGCATCGGGAGCGTAAATACCTTCATAAAGCGAGCGATAAATTAGTGCATCAACTGCCTTGCCTTGATATTTTGGCATTACACCAAGCGCAAACATGCGATATTGTTTTATACGTGGAATTTGCCATAATAGTTTGAGCCAGCCAAAAGGCAGTAAATGCCCATTTAGCCCCTTTAATGCAATATTGATATCTGGAATAGTAACGCCAAAGCCAATTACTTCTTCTGTTTCATCACTTGCAAAAATCACTCCCCTTGGGTTGATAATTTGCGCAAGATCTTTGGCCATAGCTGTTATCTCTGCGTCAGTTACTGGGACAAAACCCCAATTATTGCCAATAGAAGCGTTGGATATCTTGATAATGTGAGCAATTTCTTGATCAATATTTTTCATATTAGCGTAACGGGTTTTAATTTTGTAGCGTTTGGCTATCGTGTCTGTGAGTTGTAAAACGCGCTCAGGTATCTGGTAATTTTCGCTTGCATCCATATAATAGACTAGGAGGTCCTTTATTTTTTTAAAGCCAAAACCAGCTATAAGCTCATTATAATATGGCGGGTTATAGGGTGACATTATGCAATTTGCTGGGGAATGCCCCTCAACCACCATCCCCATTTCTTGAGAAATAAAGCTCATTGGCCCACGAATGGCTTGCATATCTTTAGCTTTTAGCCATTCTTTTGCTGCATTAAACAGCATGTCTGCGGCTTTCTTGTCATTTGGACACTCAAAATAAGCAAACATCCCTATTGCCTCGCCCCAGTGCTCAACTGCTAACAAGTCAATGAGGGCGGCTATTCTTCCTATGACTTTGCCGTTATCTTCGAGCAAAAATAAAGCATATTCGCAATGATCAAGAAATGGATTTTTTTGTGGATCAAATGTCTTTTTTAGCTCACTGCGCAATGGCGCAATCCACATAGGGTCATTTTTATAAATAGTGTAGGCAAGGTCTATAAAAGCATTAGTATCTTTTTTGGTTTTTGCTTTTCGTATTTGCATGAAATGCCCCCATTTTGAATGCAAATAAACTTATTGCCAGTGAGTATAGAGGAAGTTGTTTAGCAATTATTTGATTTATCGCAAAGTTTATAAGGAATATATAGTGTAAATAAATATAGATATTTGTTAAGAATAAATGATGAGAAGGCTTGGCTATGTTTAAGTGACTATTTTATCTGGTAATTTTTTATGAGGATATAATTATGAATGAATTAACTATAGACCCTGCATATTTAAGAAATTTAATCATTAAGGTGCGGGCAATTATGGCTAAAGAGGCAGCTGATATCCCTGATGTTGGGGGCAATGCTAGCGATGATGAAATCCCTGTTACTTTGCAAGAAATCCCAGGTGATCTTTCAATAGAGGAGCTTAGAGAGGAGTTTGAGGGGTTAAATGTTGACCAGAAAAATGAATTGGTTGCTTTGATGTGGCTTGGTCGTGGTGATGTTGAGCCGCAAGAGTGGAAAAATACGGTGGATTTAGCTAGACAAAGACGTGAGGTGGCTACAATTGATTATTTACTAGATCACCCTTTATTAGCTGACTATTGGGCACTAGGCTTAGAAAGGCTTGGTCATGGAGCTAGCGTTTTAGAAAAAGGCGAATATTGATTTTTGGTAATTAGTGATTTTAAACATTCAAATAAATGAAGGCTTTTTTGTTTAAAAAACAAGTTAGGCTGTTACCCTAAAGAAAAAAGATTTATAGTTGGAATTCTTAACATAGGGCTTAATAGTGCTTGGCGTATTGAGACTAAAGTTTTTCCTCTCAGCAAGATGGGTAATAAGCCCTAATGTTGCTTTTATAAAATTGAAATAGTTATTGAATGTAATTTCCCTAGTATTGTGAAATATTCGACATAGGTAAATTTTTGCGCTAGCCTCATAACAGAATCTGGCAAAGGGGGAAATTATGTCAAGTGATAATGGTGTTTCGCAACAGGGTAGCGATAAGAAAATCAAAAATTCAAATTATGAGGCTGAGCTGGCTCGATTGCAGGTGGAGCTGGTTAAAATGCAGGAGTGGATTAAGCACGAGGGTCTTAAGGTTGTGGTGATTTTTGAGGGGCGAGATGCCGCTGGTAAGGGTGGCACAATTAAGCGCATTACCGAGCCGCTTAACCCTCGTATTTGTAAAGTTGTAGCCCTTCCTGCGCCTACCGAGCGTGAACAAGGGCAATGGTATTTTCAGCGCTATGCCGCTCATCTGCCAACCAATGGCGAAATGGTTATCTTGGATCGCTCTTGGTATAATAGAGCTGGTGTTGAAAAGGTTATGGGGTTTTGTAGCGATGATGAACATGAAGAATTCCTTCGCTCCTGCCCAGAGTTTGAGCGCATGTTGGTTCGCTCGGGCATTAAGCTGATTAAATATTGGTTTTCAGTTAGCGATGAAGAGCAAGAACGCCGCTTTCAAAAACGCCTACAAACGCCAACTAAACGCTGGAAACTAAGCCCAATGGATTTAGAATCCCGCAAAAAATGGGCAGCTTATTCAAGAGCAAAAGACCAAATGTTCGCCCATACAGACATTAAACAAGCGCCGTGGTATGTGGTGCGATCAGACGTAAAAAAACACGCCAGAATAAACTGCATAACGCATTTGCTAAAGCAAATTCCATATAAAGACCTAACGCCAGAACCAATCGTTCTCGATGAGCGCCCAGCGCAACAAGGCTACGTCCGCCCGCCAATGGAGGATCAGACTTTTGTTGATGAGGTGCATGATAAGGTT
>JALSJY010000094.1 GCA_026989045.1 Hyphomicrobiales bacterium
AAATACGACAGAATGTTAGTGAACCCATGTGAGGGTCATTAGCAATCTTAAAGGCCAACATAGAGAATGGCGCATCATCACGCGGCTCACGAGTAACCTCTTCTTCAGTCTTAGCATCAATGCCTTGAATAGCAGGAACATCAAGAGGTGAAGGGAGAAAGTCAATCACGGCATCAAGTAATGGTTGCACACCCTTGTTTTTAAAAGCAGAACCACAAAGCACAGGAAAGAATTTAACCTCACAAGTGCCTTTGCGAATAAGCCTGCGAATGGTATCATTATCGGGAATTTCACCTTCAAGATAAGCCATCATCACTTCATCATCATATTCAGCAATAGCTTCAATCATCTTAATGCGGAATTCCTGTGCCTTTTCTTTAAGATCATCAGGAATCTCAACAACATCCCACTGAGCGCCAAGATCTTCAGTGCGCCAAACAAGCGCATTCATTTCAATAAGATCAACAATACCAGCAAATTCGCTTTCAGCTCCAATAGGAAGCTGCAACACAACAGGCGTCCCACCAAGGCGACTTTCAATCATTTCTACACAATTATAAAAATCAGCACCAACTTTGTCCATCTTATTGACAAAAATCATACGAGGAACAGCATATTTATCGGCCTGACGCCAAACAGTCTCAGTTTGCGGCTCAACACCAGCATTTGCATCAAGTAGTGCAATCGCACCATCAAGCACGCGCAATGAACGCTCAACCTCAATAGTGAAATCAACGTGACCTGGCGTGTCAATTATGTTGAAGCGGTGCTTCTTGCCATTTCTATCGTTCCAAAATGTAGTAGTTGCGGCGGAAGTAATAGTAATACCACGCTCCTGCTCCTGCTCCATCCAATCCATCGTGGCAGCGCCATCATGAACTTCGCCAATCTTGTGGCTTTTACCAGTATAATAAAGAATACGTTCAGTAGTCGTGGTTTTACCGGCATCAATATGAGCCATAATACCAAAGTTGCGATAATCTTGTACTTCAAATGCGCGAGCCATAAGCTTCTTCTAACCTTCTACCAACGATAATGTGAGAAAGCACGGTTGGCATCAGCCATCTTGTGCGTATCTTCACGTTTTTTAACAGCCTGACCACGTCCGTTTACTGCGTCTAACAGTTCACCAGACAAACGATCTATCATTGTGTTCTCACCACGCTTACGCGCACTTTCAATCAACCAACGAATAGCAAGAGCTTGCTGACGCTCAGTACGAACCTCAACAGGAACCTGATAGGTTGCACCACCAACACGGCGTGAGCGAACCTCAACAGAGGGCCTAATATTTTCTAATGCCTGATGAAAGACAGTGATTGGATCTTGCTTCGAGCGCTCTTGAACCAAATCAAATGCACCATAAACAATCCGTTCAGCCGCTGACTTCTTGCCATCTAGCATAAGGGAATTCATAAATTTCATAAGAACCAAATCACCATATTTAGGATCGGGATTGATTACTCGTTTTTCTGCGCGATGCCGACGGGACATATCTTTATTTCCTTATTTCGGACGCTTAGCGCCGTATTTAGAACGACGTTGCTTGCGATCTTTAACGCTTTGTGTATCAAGCACACCGCGTAAAATATGATAACGAACACCAGGAAGATCACGAACACGACCACCGCGAATAAGCACCACAGAGTGCTCTTGCAGGTTATGCCCCTCACCCGGGATATATGAAATAACTTCACGCTGATTGGTCAGGCGCACTTTGGCAACCTTACGCATAGCTGAGTTAGGTTTTTTTGGTGTTGTTGTATAAACACGAGTGCATACGCCACGTTTTTGTGGGTTTGCTTCCATCGCTGGAACTTTGTTCCGCTTTGGCTTATTTTGCCTCGGCTTGCGTATTAACTGGTTAATGGTCGGCATATTGCTCGAACCCTTATCTTCTTATCAAAAAAATCTCAATTACGATAAACATTACACACAATCAAAGCGCCTACCCACTTTATAAAAAGCGAAAGGCGCTAATAGTCACAGAGGAGAGCCTCGAATAGTGAGACATTCTTGAAATCGACTATGTAAAACATCTAAGCAACTCAACAGTGTGTTTGACCTGTAAGAATGGTTTGCCTAAGGGGGCTTACATTAAAAAACAAATCACGACCAACTATGTAGTTGAAGAGGCTATAAACTGCCCTATTCTTTGCGTCAAGAACAATGTTGAAAAAAAATTCATTTTTCTTTTTATCGTTAAACAATAAAATTCAGTTTGCTGAAATTTGTGATAGCTAATCTCAATATCAGACATAATTTTCTGTTATTTTTCCTCAAGTAATTTTTTTGTAGTTTGTTTATTGACAAAAACCTAATTATACTCACTATTTAGCACCTTATAGCCTCACAATATGACATTTAAGCATCGCTAAACAAAGGACTTACAGATGAAGAGAGTATTTTTAGCCCTAGCACTATCATCTACTATAATGCTGCCAGCTATTGGCCAAAATTTAATTGATGGCTCAAATGTTGATGAGGTGCTAAATATTGCAAAGGGTTTTGGCTCTGCTACCCTTGAGTATAATGATGAAGGCAAGCCAGCGATTCGCGGACGAATCGAGGGCGCACCATATTATTTAGCTTTTCAAAACTGCTCAAGCGAGACATCTTGCAATGATTTCTTTCTGCAGGCATATTTTCTAGAGCCCGTAATTGATTATGAACTTATAAATGATTGGAATTACAAAAAGCGCTGGACAAAATTATACATCGATAATGATGCTGATGCCGTGCTTGAAATGGACTTTAATCTTAGCGGTGGCGTTAGTAGTAAAAATTTAGATCAGGCATTCTCTATATGGTCGCAATTGCTTGAAGAATTTAATGATGGCTATTTGAGCGAACTCGATAAATAAAAATATAAGTGGCGTTTACTTTGCGCCCTTATTATTACCCTGCCATTTACTATTCTCTGATAGCAAACAAGCATGATAAAAAAAACACTTATATTCTTGGCCACATTCTCATTTATATTTTTACCAACTCTAAGTAATGCGCTTGAAATAATTGATAGCTCCAACATTACTGATGTTGTAAAAATTGCACGGAATTACGGCAGTGCAACTCTTAGCACTCAGCCAAATGGCAATCCAAAAATTATCGGTAAAATTGATAATATTCCATATATAGTCAGGTTTAGAAATTGCGCAAACCAGACACAATGCGAAGATATGAATTTTCGGGTGGGATTTTTAATTAAGCCAGATGCAAGCGTTATCAACAACTGGAATAAGACAAAAAGATTTTCTAAGGCTTATCTTGATAATGATAATGATGCAATTTTAGAATGGGACGTAATTTTATCTGGTGGTATAAGCAAAGAAAATATGAATAAGAGCTTTTCATATTGGCGGTTAACGCTAGCTCAATTCACTTCTCATATTGGCTTTAAGTAAAAGGGCGCTTTTAGAAAACTCTAAAAACGCCCTTGATAATTATACTAGATAACAAAAGTTTTAGCTTTCTTCACTGCTCTCATTTGGAGCTGTATCTGTTGCTTCTTCTTGTGGGACTTGTACTTGTGAGGCCTCTTCTTTTGGTGCTTCAAGCCTTGCCGCTTCTGCCTGACGGCGACGCTCCTCAAGAATTAAGTCATCACGTTTTGTCGCAATATTCCTTAGAGCAGAAATTGCAGCACCCGTACCAGCAGGAATTAAACGTCCCACAATCACATTTTCTTTCAGACCCTCTAACAAGTCAGCCTTACCAGAAATTGCAGCCTCAGTAAGAACCCTTGTTGTCTCTTGGAAAGAGGCAGCAGAAATAAACGAGCGGGTTTGCAGTGAAGCTTTAGTAATACCAAGCAACACAGGATTCCCAACAGCAGGCTTTTTGCCATCAGCAATAAGTTGATCGTTAAGTTCATCAAGATCCATTTTATCAATCTGCTCGTCCTTGAGCAAACCACTATCACCTGGCTTTGTGATTTCAACTTTTTGCAGCATTTGACGAACAATCACCTCAATATGCTTGTCGTTGATTGTCACGCCTTGTAAGCGATAAACGTCTTGAATTTCCTTAATAAGGTAGCGAGCCAACTCCTCAACACCTTTAATAGCCAAAATGTCATGCGGAGCTGGATTGCCATCAAGAATATATTCACCTTTTTCAATCACATCACCTTCTTGAAGGTGGAATGGTTTGCCTTTTGGAATTAGATATTCAGCAGGCTCATCACCCTCAATAGCAGACTCGATTATGATGCGGCGCTTATTCTTATAATCGCGACCAAATCTAATCGTTCCATCAATTTCAGCAATAATAGCGTGATCTTTTGGACGGCGAGCTTCAAACAACTCAGCAACACGAGGCAGGCCACCTGTAATATCAGTAGTTTTGGCACTCTCCAATGGAACGCGCGCCAGCACATCACCTGGAACAACTTTTTCACCAGGCTCAACAGAAATAACCGCCTCAACTGAAAGTTGATAGCGAGCATCACGTCCACGATCAAGCGTAACAACCTCACCTTTTCGAGCAATTGATAAAGCTGGAACCAAGCCTTCACCACGTGGGTTTGTGCGCCAATCAATTACAACACGCTTAGTAAAACCAGTTGTTTCATCGGTAGTTTCAGCGATAGAAGTGCCGTCAAGCAAATCCTCAAATACAACTTCCCCATCAACTTCAGCTAAAACAGGACGAGTATAAGGATCCCATTCAGCAATACGTTGTGAGCGTTGCACCTCATCACCATCATCAACGCGAATTTTCGCACCATAAGTCACGCGATGAGTTGCAAGTTCTTTGCCCTTCGCATCTACAATAGCAATGGTAACATTTCTGCCCATAGCGATGAGTGTTTTATCAGACCCCTCAGCGACATTACGGTTGCGAATTTCAACCTTACCAGTTGCACCAGCCTCAAGGAAGGAATTATCAACCACCTGTGCCGTGCCACCAATGTGGAATGTGCGCATTGTTAACTGCGTGCCTGGCTCGCCAATTGACTGAGCAGCAATAACACCAACAGCTTCACCCATATTAACAGGAGTTCCACGCGCAAGATCACGACCATAACATTTAACACAACAACCCTGACGAACTTCACAAGTAAGTGGAGATCTAATGCGGACTGAGACAACTTTAGCCTCTTCAATCAGGTCCGCTATTTTTTCTTCAATCAACTCACCTTTTTTAGCTAAAATATCACCGCTTTCAGGGTGAACAACTGGATCAGCTAAGGTACGCCCAAGAATACGTTGACCAATTGAAGATATAACCTGACCAGCATCAACAACCGCTTCAACAGTAAGGCCAGCTTTTGTTCCACAATCTATAGTATTGATAATTGCATCTTGAGCAACATCAACAAGACGACGCGTTAAATAACCAGAGTTAGCAGTTTTAAGCGCCGTATCAGCAAGACCTTTGCGCGCCCCGTGAGTTGAGTTGAAATATTCAATAACACTCAAGCCTTCTTTAAAGTTAGAAGTAATAGGCGTTTCAATAATCGAGCCATCTGGACGAGCCATAAGGCCACGCATACCAGCTAACTGTTTCATCTGAGCTGGCGAGCCACGAGCACCAGAGTGAGCCATCATATAAACTGAGTTAATTGGCTTTTGGCGTTTTGTTTCTTCGTCAAACTCAACAGAAGAAATTTTGGCCATCATATCTTCGGCAATTCTATCACCACATTTTGACCAAGCATCAACCGCCTTGTTATATTTCTCGCCAATTGTAATCAGACCCTTATTATATTGATCCTCATATTCTTCTACGCTTTTACGAGTATCATCAACGGTTTTAACCTTGCTTTCAGGAATAACCATATCGTCTTTGCCAAAAGAAATACCAGCCTTACAAGCGTGTTTAAAGCCAGCACCCATCATACGATCACAAAAGATAACTGTCTCTTTTTGACCGCAAGCACGATAAACCGTGTCGATCATTTTTGAGATCATTTTCTTAGTCATAATCTGATTGCAAGTTTCAAACGGCACTTCATGATGAAGTGGTAAAAGCTGGCCAATAATCATACGGCCAGGAGTTGTATCAACAACCTTAAAGTCAACATTGCCTTTTTCATCAATGGTTTTTACACGACCCTTGATTTTTGTGTGCATGGTAACAATTTTATTGTCAATTGCCTGCTCCAATTCACCAATAGAAGCAAATGCCATGCCCTCACCTGGCTCATTTTCATTCTCCAGTGAAAGATAATAAAGTCCAAGCACAATATCTTGCGAAGGCACAATAATCGGGTGACCATTGGCTGGGTGCAAAATATTATTTGTTGACATCATCAAAACACGAGCTTCAAGCTGTGCTTCAAGTGATAAAGGAACGTGAACTGCCATTTGGTCGCCATCAAAATCAGCGTTAAAAGCGGCACAAACCAATGGGTGAAGCTGAATAGCTTTACCTTCAATCAAATGAGGTTCAAACGCCTGAATGCCCAACCTATGCAATGTTGGCGCACGGTTAAGTAAAACAGGATGTTCACGGATAACTTCTTCTAAAATATCCCAAACTTCTGGTCTCTCTTTTTCAACCAGCTTTTTAGCTTGCTTAACAGTTGAAGAAAAACCCTTGGCTTCAAGACGCGAATAAATAAATGGCTTAAATAGTTCAAGCGCCATTTTCTTAGGCAATCCACACTGATGAAGTTTTAATTCAGGGCCAACGGTAATCACTGAACGGCCAGAATAATCAACGCGCTTACCAAGCAAGTTTTGCCTAAAGCGACCCTGTTTACCCTTAAGCATATCAGAAAGTGATTTAAGAGGACGCTTGTTAGCACCAGTAATTGTGCGGCCACGGCGACCATTATCAAACAAAGCATCAACAGATTCTTGTAGCATACGCTTTTCATTACGAACGATAATATCAGGCGCACGCAATTCAATCAGCCTTTTAAGGCGATTGTTGCGGTTAATCACACGACGATAAAGATCATTAAGATCAGAGGTTGCGAAACGACCACCATCAAGCGGCACAAGCGGGCGCAATTCTGGCGGAATAACCGGAATAACCGTCATAATCATCCATTCTGGCTTATTACCAGAAACGATGAATTGCTCAACAACTTTAAGGCGTTTAGCAAGTTTTTTAGGTTTTAACTCTGTTGTAGCTTCTGCAATTTCAACTCTAAGTTGTGCCGCAGTCTTTTCAAGATCAAGCTCAATCAACATTTCACGAATAGCTTCAGCGCCAATCATACCAGTGAAACTATCAGCACCAAACTGATCTTGAGCATCGATATACTGCTCTTCGGTCAACATTTCATATTGAGCAAATGGCGTCAAACCAGGTTCAATCACGACATAATATTCAAAATATAAAATCCGTTCAATATCTTTAAGCGTCATATCAAGCAATAAAGCTATGCGAGATGGTAATGATTTTAAAAACCAAATATGAGCAACAGGAGCTGCTAGCTCAATATGTCCCATACGCTCACGACGAACACGAGAAAGCGTGACTTCAACACCACATTTTTCACAAATAACGCCCTTGAACTTCATGCGTTTATATTTACCGCACAGACATTCATAATCTTTAGTTGGGCCAAAAATACGTGCGCAAAATAAACCATCACGCTCAGGATTAAACGTCCTATAGTTGATGGTTTCAGGTTTTTTAATTTCACCGAATGACCAGGATAGAATTTTCTCCGGGCTAGCAATATTGATCTTCATTTGATCGAAGACCTGTGCGCTCGCCTGCGGATTAAAAGGGTCCATAACGTGCTGGTGATGGTTCATCTTTTAGTCTCCTCTTTTTGCTTTCTCTTTTTAAAAGCAAATTGAATTATAAAATAAGTGGTGCGCCGGATTATTCCGCCGCATCCGCAGGGGTTTCAAGCTCATCAGATTGTGAAGTTAACAGCTCATCATCGCCATCATCTTCATATTCAGTTTCTGTAAGCTCAACATTAAGGCCAAGAGATCTGATTTCTTTAACCAAAACGTTAAAGCTTTCAGGAATACCAGGCTCAAACGAGTTATCACCACGAACAATAGATTCGTAAACTTTTGTCCGGCCTCCAACATCATCTGATTTAATGGTAAGCATCTCTTGAAGAGTGTAAGCTGCGCCATAAGCTTCAAGCGCCCAAACCTCCATCTCACCAAATCTTTGTCCACCAAATTGCGCTTTACCGCCAAGTGGCTGTTGCGTAACTAGCGAGTAAGGACCAATTGAGCGAGCGTGAATTTTATCGTCAACAAGGTGATGAAGTTTAAGCATATAAATATAGCCAACTGTCACTTTTCTATCGAATTTTTCACCAGTGCGGCCATCATAAAGTGTAGATTGACCAGAACCGTCAAGCCCTGCCCTTTCTAACATTTCTACGATGTTGACTTCTTTCGCACCATCAAACACAGGCGTAGCAATTGAAACACCGTCCGTAAGCTGTTCACTCAAACGAATAATGCTATCATCATCAAGACCAGTTAAGCTCTCATCACCTTTAAACAAATAATCCACCTCATCTTTAAGCGGATTAAGATCACCATTTTCACGATAGACACGTAACATTTCATCAATCTTCTTACCCATGCCAGCACATGCCCAGCCAAGGTGAGTTTCAAGAATTTGCCCAACATTCATACGTGAAGGCACACCAAGCGGATTAAGAACAATCTCAACTGGAGTTCCATCTTCAAGGAAAGGCATATCCTCTTGCGGCATGATGCGAGAAACCACACCCTTATTGCCATGACGGCCAGCCATTTTGTCGCCAGATTGTAGTTTGCGCTTGGTTGCAACAAAAACTTTAACCATTTTCATCACACCTGGCAGCAATTCATCACCACGTTGAAGTTTATCAACCTTATTGATAAAGCGCTGTTCAAGCAATTTACGGCTATCTTCATATTGTGCTTGCAAGGCTTCGATTTCAGACATGATTTTGTCATCATCAACAGCAAATTGCCACCATTTAGAACGCGGCTGACTTTCAAAAATTGAATCGTTCAGCTTAGTGCCAACAAGATAACCCTTAGGCCCTGCTGTTGCTTCTTTACCAAATAACATTTCTTTAAGACGTGCAAACACGTTTCGGTTCAAGATTGATTGCTCATCGTCTCTATCTTTTGCCAGATGCTCAATCTCTTCACGCTCAATAGACATTGCACGCTCGTCTTTTTCAATGCCATGGCGGTTAAACACTCTAACCTCAACAACCGTGCCACTATCCCCTGGGGGAACTCTAAGCGAGCTATCACGAACATCAGATGCTTTATCACCAAAAATAGCACGTAAAAGCTTTTCCTCTGGTGTCATTGGGCTTTCGCCTTTTGGCGTGATTTTACCAACCAAAATATCACCAGGCCCAACTTCAGCTCCAATATGAACAATACCTGCCTCGTCAAGATTTCTAAGCGCTTCTTCTGAAACATTTGGAATATCACGAGTGATTTCTTCAGGCCCAAGCTTAGTATCGCGCGCCATAACTTCAAACTCTTCAATATGAATTGAAGTATAAACATCGTCTTTAACGATTTTATCACTCAACAAAATTGAATCTTCAAAGTTAAAGCCATTCCAAGGCATAAATGCTACAAGGACGTTACGGCCAAGTGCCAAATCACCAAGATCAGTTGAAGGGCCATCAGCAATAATATCACCCTCATTCACATGATCACCCATAACAACCAACGGACGCTGGTTGATGCAGGTAGATTGGTTTGATCTTTGGAATTTCATTAGATTATAAATATCAACGCCAGATTTAGAGGCATCAATTTCATCAGTTGCACGCACAACAATACGTGTTGCATCAACCTGATCTACAATGCCAGAGCGTTTAGCGACAATCGCAGCACCACTATCACGCGCAACCACTGCTTCCATTCCAGTGCCAACATAAGGAGCATGCGAGCGTAACAAAGGCACTGCCTGACGCATCATATTTGATCCCATCAAGGCGCGGTTAGCATCATCATTTTCCAAGAAAGGAATGAGTGATGAAGCGATTGAAATAACCTGTTTAGGACTAACGTCCATTAAATCAATCTGTTTAACGGGAGTAAGTGAAACCTCACCAACAAAACGAGCGGTTACAAGATCATTAGCAAATTCGCCATTCTCGTCCAATTTGGCATTAGCCTGAGCAATATGATATTTTGCTTCTTCCATCGCTGAAAGATAAACAACTTCATCAGTTGGTTTGCTATCTACCACCTTGCGATATGGAGTTTCAATAAATCCATATTTATTCACTCGAGCAAAAGTCGCCAATGAGTTGATAAGACCAATGTTTGGCCCCTCAGGCGTTTCAATCGGACAGATACGGCCATAATGGGTCACATGCACGTCACGAACTTCAAAACCAGCACGCTCACGTGTTAAACCACCCGGCCCAAGCGCAGACAGACGGCGTTTGTGAGTAATTTCAGAAAGCGGGTTTGTTTGATCCATAAATTGTGAAAGCTGGGAAGAACCAAAAAATTCACGCACAGCCGCCGCAGCAGGTTTAGCATTTATCAAATCTTGCGGCATTACAGTATCAATTTCAACTGAGCTCATACGCTCTTTGATTGCGCGCTCCATGCGCAACAGGCCGACACGATATTGATTCTCCATCAATTCTCCAACCGAGCGAACACGGCGATTTCCAAGGTTATCAATATCATCGATTAAACCTTTGCCATCGCGTAAATTCACTAAAGTGCGAACAACTTCAACAATATCTTCCTTGCGTAAAATACGAACCGTATCTTCACACTCCATATCAAGGCGCATATTCATCTTCACACGGCCAACAGCACTAAGATCATAACGCTCATTGTCAAAGAATAACGACTTAAACATTGCCTCTGCAGTATCAATAGTTGGTGGCTCACCTGGGCGCATAACCCTATAAATATCAAACAAAGCATCTTCACGTGTTTCATTCTTATCTAAAGCAAGAGTATTGCGAATATACGCGCCAACATTTAAATGATCGATATCAAGAATATTCAGCTTATCAAAACCAGCTTCTTCAAGCTTTTCAAGCATGTTTTCATCAATTTCGGCACCAGCTTCTGCATAAATTTCGCCAGTTTCCATGTTAAACATGTCTTGCGCAATGAAAGAGCCATAAAGCTCATCATCTTGAACCAAAAGGTGTTTCAAGCCGCTCTCTACAAGCTTTTTAGCACCGCGGGCGGAAAGTTTAACTCCTGCCTCGTGTACAACTTTACCAGTTTTAGCATCTATTAAATCATGGATAGGCTTAATGCCTTTGAATTGTTCAGCATCAAAAGGCTTTTTCCAGCCTTTTTTAGTTTTAACAAATTCTGAGCTATCATAATAAGTATTTAAAATTTCCTCAACGTCCATTCCAAGCGCTTTTAAGAGCGATGTTACTGGAATTTTACGACGACGATCAATGCGAGCAAAAACAATGTCTTTTGGATCAAATTCGATATCAAGCCATGAACCGCGATAAGGAATGATACGAGAAGCAAATAATAATTTACCTGAAGAGTGCGACTTACCCTTATCATGATCGAAAAACACACCAGGTGAGCGGTGCATTTGCGAAACAATAACACGCTCAGTGCCATTAACAACAAAAGTGCCGCTACCAGTCATGAATGGCATATCACCCATATAGACTTCTTGCTCTTTAATATCTTTAACCGAGCGCGCGCCTGTTTCTTCATCAATATCAAACACAATCAAGCGCAATGTAACTTTAAGCGGGGCAGCAAATGTCATGCCACGTTGGCGACATTCTTCTACATCATATTTTGGTTGCTCAAACTCATAGCGCACAAATTCTAGTGAAGCTGTGTTTGAAAAATCAGCAATTGGAAAAACTGACTTAAATACAGATTGCAACCCTGTATCAAGACGACCACCCTCTGGCTCATCCATTATTAAAAATTGATCGTAAGAGGTTTTTTGCACCTCAATCAGATTTGGCATTTTGGTAACTTCTTTAATATTACCAAAAGACTTGCGCACCTTGCGGCGGCCGTTAAAATTAGTAGCCATTACAAGCTCCTATTAGCTAAGAATTTAAAATGAAAAAGCAATTGTCCAAAACACCGACAATCAGCCGTCGGTCTTCTAGGCACGTGCCTAATGTTATTTTATTCGTATATTACTAAAACCAAATCTATTTAGAGGTGATTCTATAAAAATACTATAATTTCTTATCCATAACAAATATGTCACTTCAAAGACAAAGAACGAGGTGGCAAAATTCGCCACCCCGAATGTTTAAATAAGTAAAATTACTTAATTTCTACTGTTGCGCCAGCGGCTTCTAATTTAGCCTTAAGCTCTGCAGCTTCGTCCTTAGAAACAGCTTCTTTAACTGGCTTTGGAGCGCTTTCAACAAGTGCTTTAGACTCAGCAAGACCAAGACCAGTGATTGAGCGAACCTCTTTAATAACGTTAAGTTTCTTAGCGCCCATATCGGCAAGAATAACATCAAATTCGGTTTGCTCTTCTGCAGCAGCACCGCCAGCATCACCAGCAACCGCAGCAACGGCAACTGGAGCAGCAGCAGATACGCCCCATTTTTCTTCAAGCATTTTTGAAAGCTCAGAAGCTTCCAAAACAGTAAGTGCAGACAAATCATCTACTAGTTTATTTAAATCAGCCATTAAAATTTCCTCAAATGGTTGTTAGTTTGGTTTAAGTTTAATTGTGGAACAGTCGCTTTTGCCTAAAATTAAGCAGCTCCCTTTTCCGAATACGCAGAAATAACTCGTGCCACTTGGCCACCAGGTGCTTGCACAACCATTGCGATTTTTGCCGCTGGCTGCGTAAGCATACCTGCGATTTTACCGCGCAATTCGTCGAGCGAAGGCAATGATGCCAAATTCTTGACACCATCAACATCAAGTTCTGTTGAACCCATTGCACCACCAAGAATGACAAATTTCTTATTGGTTTTAGCAAAATTTACTGCAATTTTAGGTGCAGTAATTGGATCATCAGAATAAGCAATAAGTGTTGGACCTGTAAACAGGTCACTTACATCTGCATTCTCAGTTTGTTTAAGAGCTAGCTTAGCAAGACGGTTTTTTGCGACTTTAACCTGCCCACCTTCCGTTTTCATCTGAACACGAAGTTCTTCCAAATCGGCTACAGTGAGACCGGCATAATGAGCAACGACAAACACTTGCGAAGACTTAAAGGTCTTTGTAAGTGAGGTGACAAGCTCTGCTTTTTCCGCTCTATCCACTATTTCTCTCCACTAAAAGGCTCGGACTATAATTCCGAACCATTCTAAAATATGTTGTCTCATTCATTCTATGACCTCACATGAGGCAAATGAAACAACGGCTCAACGCCTGTAACCAACCCTCTCCTTAAATAACAAGAGAGTAATTAGCTTGGTTCGAACCGAAAAGAGAAAAGTCAAAACTGACTTAAACCTCAAAATCGATCTTCACCCTATCTATTACTGGCTCATACGATTTAAGAAACAAGCAAAGCTTATTTCACCCGTAGTCTTTGACAGGACTTTGTCGCTAAAAGAAAGCTAACCTCTATAGTTAGCTTCATTAGCGACATTTTGGGCGAATAAACCGCCCAAAATTCTTAAATATCTCAAAATGCTTAGTTAAGCACGCTTGAGCTATCAACATGAACACCAGGGCCCATTGTTGAAGAGATCGAAACACGCTTAATATAAACACCTTTAGAGCCAGATGGCTTTGCTTTACTCACAGCACCAACGAATGCTTTGATATTTTCAAGCAACGCCTCTTGTGAAAACGAAGCCTTACCAATACCAGCATGCAAAATTCCTGCTTTTTCAACACGGAACTCAACTGCACCACCCTTAGCAGCTTTCACAGCGGTTGCCACATCAGGAGTAACAGTACCAACTTTTGGGTTTGGCATCAAATTACGTGGGCCAAGCACTCTACCTAAACGACCAACAACTGGCATCATATCAGGAGTAGCAATACAACGATCAAAGTCGATTTTGCCAGCCAACACCTGCTCAGCTAACTCTTCAGCGCCAACAATATCAGCCCCTGCAGCTTTTGCCTCATCAGCTTTTGCATCACGCGCAAAAACCGCAACACGAACCGACTTACCTGTGCCATTTGGTAAATTGACAACACCTCGAACCATTTGATCCGCGTGACGAGGATCAACGCCAAGGTTCATCGCAATATCAATAGTTTCATCAAATTTTGCAGTTGCGCGCTCTTTAACCATAGCCAGAGCTTCATCAATACTATAGTCTTTATTACGATCAATGCCACTCAAAGCGGCTTTATATCTTTTTCCAACAGCCATAATCTACTCCTGAACCTCAATACCCATTGAACGAGCAGAACCAGCAACCTGCGCCATGGCAGCCTCCACGGTATCAGCGTTCAAATCTTTCATTTTCTGCTCAGCAATATCACGCAATTGTGCTTGTGAGAGCGAACCAGCAACTTCATGCCCTGGTTTATTTGAACCAGACTTAAGCTTAAGAGCCTTTTTAATATAATAGCTCACAGGAGGCATCTTGAGTTCAAAAGTAAAACTCTTATCCGCATAAATTGTAATAACCGTAGGGATTGGCGCATTCTTTTCAATTTCTTGAGTTTTTGCGTTAAACGCCTTACAAAACTCCATAATATTAAGACCGCGCTGACCCAAAGCTGGACCAATTGGAGGCGACGGATTTGCCGCTCCTGCTGGAACTTGTAGCTTCAAATAGCCAGTAATTTTCTTCGCCATAATCGTCCTTTCTATATTTTACCCAAATCATTTTGGGTTTAGACGTTTGTGGTGCAAGGTTTTACCGATGAATGGCATTCACCGCCCTCTCCCACGTTTTATATTCGTCGACATCGCAACCTCCGGTTGCTTCCTCGACACCCCCGCCTTATAAAGACAGGCAAAGACAGGCTTATAGTTTTTCAACCTGTCCATATTCCAATTCAACCGGAGTAGCCCGACCAAAAATAGAAACTTCTACTTTGAGGCGCGCACGCTCCTCATCAACTTCTTCAACAAGACCGTTAAACGATGCAAATGGACCATCGCTAACCCGAACCTGCTCACCAATTTCAAACGAAATAGAGGGCTTAGGGCGCTCCACTCCTTCTTGAACTTGCTGTAAAATACTTTGTGCCTCTGCCTCTGAAATAGGAATAGGCTTATTCTCTGACCCCAAAAAGCCTGTCACTTTTGGTGTGTTTTTGATTAGATGGAATGTCTCATCGGTCAATTCCATTTTCACCAAGATATAACCAGGGAAAAATTTACGTTCGGCATCGACTTTTCTGCCGCGACGAACTTCAACTACTTTTTCGACAGGAACAAGAACCTGCTCAAACAAATCATCAAGCTTAGTTTGAGAGATTTTTTCCAAGATTGCATCAGCAACCTTGCGCTCAAAATTCGAATAAGCTTGAACAATATACCAGCGCTTAGCCATCGGGCAAACCTGCTCCTAAATCAAAACCAAAATAATCGCTAAAATTTCTCTTAACGAATCGACAATAACATCTGCACGAACCAAGAAATCACCTGATCCGAGAGCATAAAAAATATAGAGGCCAAAAATACCATAACCAAAACCATAATCGAAGAAACTACTGTTTCGTTACGTGTAGGCCATACAACTTTTTTCACCTCTGTGCGCACTTGTTGCAAAAAAGTAAACGGGTTGGTTTTTGCCATTTTTCGACCTGACTTTAGTTTGTTTTAAACAATAACACTTATTTTAGCTACAACAAATGCTGCTTTAGCCATAACAAATAGCCACGCGAGTCACCCCGTGCGGCATTATTCAATTGCTGTCTATAAAAAAATACAAACAAAAGCAAGTGCTGCTTTTAGTTTTTTATCGAATTTTCAATGTTTGTGAGTTCTTATATGGTAACAAGAAGAAAACTCTATACGTGGCTCATGAAGAAAAGCCTATATAAACAAAATAACTGACTTTGGCAGGGGCGGAGGGACTCGAACCCACGACCCTCGGTTTTGGAGACCGATGCTCTACCAACTGAGCTACACCCCTATAAAGCCAAGCGCTTGTCTAATTGTATTTATCCTTTGGCGCAAGATGTTTATGTAAAGCTTTTAAAAAATATCGAATAAATCAAGCTTTCACACTAAAAACGTGTAATTTAGGCATTAAATAACATGAGTTTTATACATTATTACTCTAAAAGCCCTTCCCTATTGCTCGATAAACCTCTCCCTAGCAATTAGCTACATTAAAGCAACCGCCAAAAAATAAACACAATTTGTGTTAAATATATTACATATTAAATTTAAATTTTGGATATTTCACAATAAACTTCTTTATATTTTTAACTTTATACTACCCACCCAAAAGATAAAGAAATATGCCAGTTTTATGATGACTAAAAATCATAAAATTTACTCACTGTATATATGCAAATTTGAGAATAAGACACGAGTTATAACAATATAAGGGCAATTAAATGACTTGGAATATATCACTCCCTAAAACACTTCTAAAACTTAGCTTAATAATGTTAACTATCGGAGCTACTCCTTCGCTTAGCTTTGAGAGTAATATTATGACTGGCGGTGCAACAGGCACTTACATTCAATTTGGTAATGACATTAAAACATTAGCAAGTGTTATTGGCAGAGATATAACTGTTGTAGAATCAGCTGGTTCAATTGAAAATATTGAAGCAGTTAGGGATCGTCGTTATACACAATTTGGAATTGTTCAAAGTGATGTGCTTGATTTTCTTCGCACATTTAAAAATGAAGATCCAGCTATACGCCGCATTGTTCGTGATACGCGAATTGTATTTCCTCTTTACAATGAGGAGATACATATTGTTACCAAAAAGTCAGGATCAATAAATGTATTAGCTGATCTTTCTGGAAGAACAGTTGCCATTGGCACACCAAATAGTGGCACTAACCTAACATCTACCTTTTTGTTTGAAGCTACAAATATCAAACCACAAACTATAGTGCCAATTTCAGCTTCTGATGCTTTAAAAGAATTAAACGCTGGCAATATTGATGCTTTTGTTTACGTCTCTGGCGCCCCAACCAAATTACTATTGGATACCAGTGTTAATGATGACTTAAAACTTGTGCCAGTTGAGCCAAGCAATGTTAGCGGCTATTATGTAACCTCATTGCTTAAACAAGGCACATATCCTTGGTTGGACAAAGATGTTCTAGTTCCTACTGTTAAAGCAGTTCTAATGACCTTCGAATATGACCCTAATAAAAATGACTATTTTAAGCAATCATGTGATGCTGTAACAGAAATTAGTTTTTTAATTAAATTAAATCTTGAATATTTAAAACAAAATGGTCACCCAAAATGGAAGCAAGTTAATCTTAATGCCGAACTTCCAGGGTGGCAGCGCGCTCAATGTGTGGAAACAGCACTTGCTCCAGACTATCAACTACCCCAAACAACATCACAGCAAGGCGTAATTTCTACTCCAGTTAACAATGAAGAGCCAACTCAGCGAATAGATTGCGAACAATTTGCAAACCCAATTGCTAAAAGACTTTGCTTGATGAAAAGCCTAAATTAGTCAGTTATCCAAGATATCCCAAAATAAGCTTTTAGGCAGCAGTAACTCCTTGCTGATTTAATGAGCTAGATTTAGGTTTTTATCACTGGCTCGCCTATTAAATTAAAGGCGAGCCCTGACTTTTTCTTTTCTTTAGGTTTTATTTTTTAGGCAGATGGCTCAAGCTAAACCTTCTACTATCTCGCCTAACTCTAGAGCCTGATTATTATTCTGCTCAATAGCGATGTTAATTTCCTCAACCAAGGCATCATTACAATAGGTCATTGCAGTAAGTATAATTACTAATTCATTTCATCAACAGCAATCATAATTTACTCACCTTAGTTATGGCATAAGCTTATCGAGATAATTATTATTTACTCTAGCTAAAACCTCAAACCATTGTTGCTCTGGTTGGCGGGCTGCTTGATTTTGAGAAATTTCTATCTCGTCAAATCCACAGCGCAATGCAAGCGGATATTGATCTACCAGCAAATGCCCTTTGGCTCTTAGTGTCTTATCATATCCCAATTCACGCAACTGTTTGGCAAGAGAAAAGCCCCTCCCATCGGTGAAGGCAGGAAAAGTAATTATGATTAAGTTGATTTCTGATGTTCTTGAAATAACTTCTTGGGCATTCGAGCTACCTTCAATTTCTAGTCGATTTCCTGATTGCGCAGCACTTTCACTTTCAAACCTCCCGCCCCTAACAATGATATTTTGTGCTTCTTCTTCTTCTTCTAAACTATGCAACATTTTGCTCTCCTTGTTTGGGGTAGAGCGCATCTACAAACAGCTTATCGCCCAAGCGCTGATAGACTTGCAAAAATGTCTCATCACTATTATTGCGGATTTTTAGATAGGCATCTATCAGACGTTCAACTGCAGGCAGTATCTCTTGCTTTGAAAAGCCTGGCCCTGCCACTTTTCCAATGTTCATTGATAAGCTTGCATCCCCACCAAGCGTTATTTGATAATTTTCAATGCCGTTTTTTTCTAGTCCTAAAATTCCAATATGAGCCACATGATGATGCCCACAAGCATTGATACAACCTGATATTTTTATCTGTAAATTACCAATTTCATTTTCTTGTTTTAGCTCATTAAAACGCGTAGATATTTCTTTGGCGACAGGAATTGAGCGAGCCGTAGCTAAAGAGCAATAATCCATTCCCGGACAAGCGGTAATATCTGAAATTAGTCCAATATTTGGAGTTGCCAGGTCGGCTTTTTGCAAAATATTATAAACCTTAAGCAAATCTGCCTTTTGAACATGTGGCAAGATGATATTCTGCTCATGGCTAACACGCAATTCATCATGCCCATATTTTTGCGCAATATCTGCTAGAGCACGCATTTGATCTGAGGTTGCATCACCCGGTGTCTGCCCGATATTTTTTAGTGAAACCGACAATATCGTATAAAGCGGGTTTTTATGCTGGTGGGTGTTGTGCTTAACAAAAGCGCTAAATTGCGGATTTGCCTTTATTTCTTTTTCATAATTATCGTTTGAACTAGCAACAAAATTTGGGATCTTGAAACGATTTTCTATTTCAGCAATCAACTCGTCTGAAGGGCGCTTGAAAAACTGTTTTTGCTTTTCAAAACTCTCTTCAATCTGTCTGCTTAATTCTTTCATGCCAGTTTCATGTAGCAAGATTTTAATGCGTGCTTTATATTTATTATCTCTGCGTCCGTATAGGTTATAGACCTGCAAAATCGCCTCAATATAAGGCAATAAATCAGCCTTTGGTAAAAATTTACGAACAGTTTGCCCAACAAATGGTGAGCGCCCTAACCCGCCACCAATCATCACCTCATAACCCATTTCATCCTTTTCGTTACGCACTAAAAGCAAACCAATATCGTGCGATTTAATCACTGCCCTATCATTAGCCGAGCCAGTTATGGCTATCTTGAATTTTCGTGGCAGGAACTGAAATTCTGGGTGATCTGTTGACCATTGGCGTAATAATTCTGCACTTGGGCGTGGGTCTTGAACTTCTTCAATACAAGCGCCAGCAAAATGATCTGAGGTAATATTTCTTACGCAATTTCCTGAGCTTTGAATGGCGTGCATGTTAACATCACTAAGTGCCTCAAGAATATCAGGTGCATCTTTTAATTTTGGCCAGTTAAATTGAATATTTTGACGAGTAGTAAAATGTCCATATCCCTTATCCCACTTATCAGCGATAAAGGCTAATTGGCGCATTTGAGCTGAATTTAGCGTGCCATAAGGAATATTTACCCGTAACATATAGGCGTGTAATTGCAAATAAAGCCCATTCATTAAGCGCAATGGTCTAAATTCACCCTCATTAAGCGAGCCATCAAGCCTTCTTGCCACTTGATTGCGGAATTGGCGAAGCCTTTGTTTAACAAAATCTTTGTCGAATTGATTATAAGTATACAATTATCTAGCCCTTAGTTAGATGTTGCCTGTTTGCCGTGAAAATAATTTGATGGTCCTTTAGAGCGGAAAATCTCGCGAAAATGTAATGGGA
>JALSJY010000095.1 GCA_026989045.1 Hyphomicrobiales bacterium
GCGCTCTAAAGGTGAATGATAAACAAGTAAGCGATGAGCGAGCTGTGTTGAGCGAAAAAGACCTATTGCCTGAAGGGGTGATTAAGCTTTCTGTTGGCAAAAAGCGCCATGTGCTTTTGAAGGTTAAGGATACAGAGATAAAAAGCAAATTATGGGAAGAATATAAGTGATAGTATTTACCTTGCCACCAAACAATCAACGACTAACCAGAAATAACCCTCACTGTCATTGCGAGCCTGACCCGCAATCCAGACTATTTTTCAACAGCCGCAAGGGTGCGGTTTTGGATTGTAATTGACACAAAGTAATCGGCGTTCCAATTACTAAATATGATAAACGCTGAAAGCTCAACTGGATTGCAGCTTTCGCCACAATGACAGCGGAGTATATATGATATATTAAAAACTAACTTATTTCATTATTCCTCCTCTCTCTCCTTCAACTCATCACGATGCTCAAGCAATTCCTTACGATATTTTTCTCCATCACCATAATCAGAAAATGAGCGATAATATTTATGTGCGCCGAGCAAGCGCTCTTTATGCTTTATTGGACACCAAAATTTTTCTGTGCGAGCAGCAACCTCACGAGAATAGGCAAGAATCCCATTGCCATAAGCGCAATAAGCGCAATTTATTTTTTCAATTATATTAAGATATTCTAGTTTTGCTCTGTCAAACACTAAATAATCTTTTCGTTTAACTTTTTCAATTTTATAAATGGGGAAACAAATTGCCTGATAAATTGTCACCATGAGATCAAGCAATGCAAACGGTATTATCAGTGAATATATAATTGGCGCACTAATAATGAATAATATATTTGCATCAAGCACATAGCGCACAGCGCTAACTTTTACCTTTTGTTGCATTCTTTTCATTTCTTCGCCAAGTTCCAAGAATTGTTTCCCCATCTTGTCGTGCCGTTTGGCAACTTCCTTTTCTAGCTCATTTTCCAAATGATTTATCTTATTGATAAGTTCGTTGATTTTATTATCCATAATTTCTCTCTTGTTATTTATCAGCAACTTAAACAAAGATTAGGCTTTAACTAGGGCTAAAAACATTTGGTAAATAGCTTTCTTTACTTTCTTCTAAGAATTTTTGCACATTCTGTGCAATAATATTTTCTTGGGCATCGGCCAAGCTCACCAAAAACCATTTTCTCATTATTGGAAGTCCAACCATATCAATTGTTATAATTTTATTAGCCTCTAAAGCATCGCTCACTGTATGAGCGGAAATTATAGCTAAACCTAAGCCCGCAATAACGGCTTGCTTGATTGTTTCGTTGGTGTTAAACTCAATCTTCTCATAAGTGTTGCCATCGCCAACTCTATCGAGAAATCTTTCTGCTAATATTCTAGTGCCTGAGCCTATTTCTCGCATAATGAAGGTTTCTTTTAGTAAAAGTTCTGGGGTGATATTCTTTTTATTAACAAGCGGATGATCAGGTGGTGCAATCATTATGTGTGGGTGCAGGGCAAGCGGATATGAATTTACTTTAGGAAAACGAGGCGGCCTTCCCATAATAACAAGGTCTAGTGACTGATCTTGCAGACCTTGAATAATTCCCTGTCGATTTCTAATGGATAATTCAATGGTAATATCAGGTAACGCCTTTTTTGCTAGAGCGATAATTTTTGGAGCAAAATATTTACCTGTGCTAACTACTCCAAGCGATAAAAAACCTGACTTTCCTGCGTTAATCGCATTGATAGATTTGTCACAATATTCTAATGTAGCTTGAATCTGCAAACCTGCCGCTAAAACTTGCTCTCCTTGCAAAGTTAAACCAGTTTTATCATTACCCGACTTCCCCTCTTTAGCACGATAAACAAGTTCGGCCCCAATATTCTCCTCTAGCATTTTTAATTGAATCGAGACAGCCGGAATAGTGAGATTAAGAGCATTGGCTGCTAAGGTTATTGAGCCATGCTCTTTAATAGCAAGAATTGCACGTAACTGCTTAAAGGTAATCGCATTTATATTTGTCATTAAAAATAATTTAACATAACTAAATTTTATTTCAATTTATTTTTTACCTATAGTTTGCCAACGTGATTTTAGTTTCATATTTTTGGAGAGAAATTATGAGTGGGCAAGAGTATAGTGTGATTGAATATATTGAAAAATCTTCTGGGATTCCAGACGATTTATTTCCGATTATAGCGGCACTTTGCAACGTCTCTGAAAAACTTGCTCAAACCATTGCTGATGGTGATTTAGGCACAGATCTATCTGCCTCTGTCGGCACTAATTTAGGCGGTGATGGGCAAAAGGCACTCGATTTAATTGCTGATGACGCTTATTCACAGGAGCTAAAATCAACCAATATTCGATTTTATGCTTCAGAAGAGCAAGATGATGTTGTTGAGCTTAATCCAAAGGGAAATTTAGCATTAGCAATCGATCCTCTTGATGGCTCTTCTAATATTGATGTGAATGTTTCAATCGGCACTATTTTTTCAATTTTCCCTGCAAAAGAAACTGCTAACGAGAGTTTCTTGCGCCCAATGGGAGAACAGATTGGGGCTGGATATTTTATTTATGGGCCACAAACAGCACTTATTGTGACTTTTGGCAATGGCACAATGAGATTTATAATGGATTCTCGCACTCGTAAATTTATTTGCGTTGAGGAGAGAATGTCATTGCCCAGCGACACTACTGAATATGCAATTAACGCTTCAAATTATCGCCACTGGCCTAACCCAATCCGTGCATTTATTGATGATTGCGTAACAGGCACAGAAGGGCCGCGAGGAGAAAATTTTAACATGCGCTGGATTGCTTCATTGGTAGCTGAAACCCATCGAGTTCTTTCTAGAGGCGGTGTATTTTTATACCCCTCAGATAAGCGCAAAGGATATGAGAAAGGGCGTTTGCGCATAATCTATGAATGCGCCCCCATTGCCTATTTAATTGAGCAAGCAGGCGGGCAAGCAACCGATGGCACTGATGCAATATTGGATCAGCAAGCCTATGAATTGCATCAACGCACACCGTTTGTTTTTGGCTCAGCGCAAAAAGTTGAAAAAATAGCAAATTATTACGAATTACCCGAACATGAAACTGCTGCCCTTTTTGGCAAGCGTGGATTTTTTCGCACTTAAATAGGAGCAATATTATGAGTGTAAAACACC
>JALSJY010000096.1 GCA_026989045.1 Hyphomicrobiales bacterium
TCAGGTAATTTTGGCCCATTGCCAACTACCAAGATTGTGTTAAAGAGCGCTATCAGTCAAATGAGAAACGCCACACAAGCAAAAGAAATTTCATGGATTTTTACTCGCCAATAAATTCTGGCCAATACTTGTCTACCAATAAATAGCAAATTAAAGAGAAATAACATGCCAAATTTAGATGAAAAAAACTCGGCTTTAGGAAAATCAAAATTACGCCGCGCTTTAATATCGGTTTTTGATAAAAATAATATAGTTGAGTTTGCTCGCTCCTTAAATAATCTCGGAGTTGAAATAGTTTCAACTGGCGGCACTTATAAATTGCTTAAGAGTGAAAATATTCCAGTAATTGATATCTCAGAATTAACAGGATTTCCTGAAATGATGGACGGCAGGGTAAAAACTCTACACCCAAAAGTTCATGGAGGTCTATTAGCAATTCGTGATAATGACAATCATAAAAGCTCAATGCGTATTCATCAAATTCCAGCTATCGATATGGTGGTGGTTAATCTATATCCATTTGAAGAAACGGTGAAATCTGGGGCTAATTATGATGAAATAATTGAAAATATTGATATTGGTGGCCCTGCTATGATCCGTTCAGGGGCAAAAAATCATGCTTATGTGACAACAATTGTTGACCCAAAAGATTATGATGATGTTATTGAGCAATTAAGCAATGATGGCCAAGTATCATTAAAAAACCGCCAGCGATATGCAGCAAAAGCTTATGCTCGCACGGCCTCTTATGACAGTGCAATTTCAAACTGGTTTGCAAAAACAATTGATTATCCTGCCCTGCCTTGGCGAACATTTAGCGGTGAGCTAAAACAAGAAATGCGCTATGGTGAAAACCCACATCAATGGGCTGCTTTTTATACCAATGGCTCAGATAGTTTTGGAGTAGCAAGCGCCAAACAACTGCAAGGCAAACAACTCTCATACAATAATATCAATGATACTGATGCTGCATTTGAGCTTGTTAGTGAGTTTAATCCCAAAGACCAAGCCGCAGTTGCGATTATAAAACATGCAAATCCATGTGGTTTGGCTTTGGCCGATGATTTAAGCACAGCCTATGAAAATGCTCTAAAATGCGACCCTGTTAGTGCATTTGGCGGTATTGTTGCATTAAATAGACAAATTGATGTTGAGGTAGCTGAACTAATTGTTAAAACATTTACAGAGGTAATAATTGCCCCTTCTATCACTCCAAAAGCGCAAGCAATTATTGAAGCAAAAAAGAATTTACGACTTTTATTAAGTGAAGAAATATCTAACCCAAAGGCCAAAGGCTTAAGCGTTAAATCTGTAACGGGTGGAATGTTAGTGCAGGATAGAGACAATCTTTCTGTTGACGATTGTGAATTAAAAGTTGTTACAAAAAGATTGCCATCTGATGGTGAAATGATTGATCTAAAAATTGCTGCAAAAGTTGCAAAACACGTAAAATCCAATGCTATTATTTATGTAAAAAATGGTGCAACAGTTGGTATTGGAGCGGGGCAGATGAGCCGTATTGATTCAACCGTCATCGCACATAAAAAGTCAAAAGATGCAGCAAAAGCTGCTGGTGAAAAGGGAGCGCTTACAAAAGGATCTGTTGTGGCGTCAGATGCCTTTTTCCCATTTGCTGATGGCCTTATTGCAGCAGTTAAAGCAGGCGCAACAGCAGTAATTCAACCAGGTGGTTCAATCAGAGATGATGAGATTATAGCAGCAGCAGATAAAGCAGGCATAGCAATGGTATTTACTGGCATGCGTCACTTTAGACACTAGAGTTCAAGCGCTAAGCTCAATTAACTCGTCTTTTGCTCTTTAACAAACATCAAACCGATAGCACCAAGCGCCAATAAAATAATGATTGGCGTAATGCCAATGCGCTGGCTGCCGCTCATTGCAGTAAAAAAGCCAATAGACAATGGCGCAATAAACGAAGTTGCTCTACCAGTTAGCGCATAAAGGCCAAAGGCTTCGGTTGTCTCATCTTTATCGACTTGATCAACCAATAATGTGCGAGAGGCGGCTTGTAAAGATCCACCTGATGCACCGATAAGTGAGCCAGCCAGATAAAAAACAATTATTGGTGTGCTAGCAGAGCTAACTTCTATAAAAAAGAAAATGCTATCCTGAGTGAGTGAAACAACAATTGTTGCGGCCAAGACCAACAACCAGCAAGAGACAAAAACCACTGCTTTTGGGCCAAATTTTGCGTCCATTCTACCACCCAAAAATGCACCAACTGCTCCCGCAATTCCTGCTAAAATTCCAAAAATACCTATTTCTGTAATGCTCATCCCTAAAACTCCTGCAGCATAAATTCCGCCAAACATAAATAAGCCATTCAAACCATCACGATAAAACATCGAGGTGATAAGAAATGAGAAATAAGAAAGACGAGAAGGTAATTCCCTTATTGTTTCTAAAAGGTTGCTAAGAGCATTTAGCAGGCTTGCCTTTTGACCTGAAATTTTTGGCGTATCTGGGGTAAATAAAAATAATGGAATGATAAAAACAAAAAACCAAATTGCGGTTAGCGGTCCAGTAGCTCGCTCACCTTCATATTGAGTTGCATCAAGTCCAAATATCGGCGATAGACCAAACAGGGTTTTGCCAGTGATTGGATCTGCTGCCATAAACCCTAAAACAATTATAAGAGCTAATATTCCGCCAACATATCCAATTGCCCAGCCCGTGCCAGATAATTTGCCAAGTTCAGAGCGCGGCACTAATGATGGCATCATGGAGTTAGTAAAAACAGTTGAAAATTCTATGCCAATAAGACCAATTACAAAGGCAATTAGAATGAGCGTAACGGGCGCATCGCCCCCTGCACTTGCGAACCATAAAAATCCTGCACCAGCAATAACGAATAAGGTGAATATTCCAATCCATGGTTTTCTTGGTCCGCTTAAATCGGCCATTGCCCCTAATATAGGAGCCATTAAAGCAATAACTAGGCCGCCAATTCCCATGGCATAACCCCATATTGCCTGCCCCTCAACTGCATTTGGAGCAACTTGAGAAACAAAATAGGGGGCAAAAATAAAAGTGATTAACACGGTATGATAAGGTTGTGCCGCCCAATCAAATAACATCCAAGCAAATTTGCCCTTTTTTGAAACTTTTTCC
>JALSJY010000097.1 GCA_026989045.1 Hyphomicrobiales bacterium
AATATCGCAGCCAAATTTATTCATTTCAAAAAGCTCACTCATTGCAGAAAATATCATATCAGGATTTGGCTTTGAAATATTGTTATCAGGAGTTTGCACAGATGAGAAATATCCCTCAACCTTATAGTATGACAGAACGGCCTTAGTCCCTCTTAAAGACTTACCTGTTGCAACTGCTAGGTAAATATTTTCTTGCTGACTAAGCTTAGTCAGCATTTCATACGCACCTGAAAAAAACTTCTCATTTGTTGACATGCTAGGCACAACCAACGTTCCATCAAGATCAAATATTACCAATTTCATTTATTCTTCCGGATCAATATTATTCACATCAAAACGAGAGGCATCAAAGCCCAACAGATCAAAGCTTTGCTGCATATGCTTTGGTAGTGGCGCGCTAATGTCGAGTTTTTTGCCACCCAAAAGAGGCAAAGCTAAACGCCTTGCATGCAGGTGCAAACCATGCCCAAAATCATCTGGTCTTTCCCAATGATGGTTATCTAATTCAAAATAACGAGGATCATCAAGAATAGGAGTGCCGAGCTGATTTAGATGCACCCTAAGCTGATGTGTTCTGCCAGTCACTGGCTTTAATGTAACCCAAGCAAAATCTCTACCAGCGTTATCAGTAACAGAATAATAGCTCAAAGAATGTTGCGCACCTTTTACATCTTTGCCCACAACCGCCATCTGCTCGCCATTTTGGGTTTTCACCCTGCCAAGAAAGCACGAAACATTGCCCTGTGGCGGGTTAGGAATGCCAACACTAAGCGCCCAATAAATTTTACGTGCTGAGCGCGAGCGAAAAACCTTACCTAAATGCGAAGCGGCTTGGCGCGTTTTAGCAACCAATAAACAACCCGAAGTATCACGATCAAGCCGATGCACAAGCCTTGGCGCTTCACCTTTTTTATTTGGCAGACTTTTTAGCATTCCATCAATATGGCGCTTTGTGCCGGATCCGCCTTGCACAGCTAAGCCATGCGGCTTGTTAAAAACATAAACATTTTCATCTTCATATAGAATCAAATCACGTAAAAACTGGGCATCTTTTTCACTATATCTTGGTTCTGATTTTTTTGGTGTGTCATCAATTGGCGGCACACGCACAACCTGCCCCGCTTCTAACCTTGTGTTAGTTTTCACTCGACCCTTATCTACTCTAATTTGGCCAGTTCTTACCAGTTTTTGAATTCGCACATTTGGAACATGGCCAAAATGCAAAGCAAACCAACGATCAAGCCGCATGCCATTTTCATCACTACTAACTATTTTTTGACTAACACCAGACATTTAAGCCATTCCTCTAACTAACAAAAGACCTGCAAACAACGCACATATAGATAAGATAACAGACATGAGAACATAAGCTAGAGCCAAGACAGTTTGTCCGCGCTCTATTAAAAAAATGACATCAAGCGAAAAGGCAGAAAATGTAGTGAAGCCACCAAGCACACCAACCGCCAAAAATAAACGCGCCTGCCCTTGCCATGCTGGTGTATAATGAGCCAGCAAGCCAATTAAAACCCCCATTAGTAACGAGCCGAAAATATTTATAAACAAAGTCGCAACTGGGATATTTGAATGCCATAATCTGCCAATCAAAATTCCAATACCATATCGGCTCATTGCGCCAATTGCCCCCCCTGCACCAACTAATAAAAATCCATTCATAACAACCCTCTTATGTTTTCTTTTTTGCACGCAGCGAGTTAAAATAGCTAAGGCGTTTTTTTATATCTCGCTCAAAGCCACGCTCAACAGGAGAATAAAATTTTTGACGACCAATTTTATCAGGAAAATAATTCTGCCCCGAAAACCCCTCTTTAGTATCATGGTCATAAATATACCCCATTCCATAACCCTCATCACCCATTAGTTTTGTTGGGGCGTTTAAAATTACCTTAGGTGGCATGGGTGCGCCTGATTTTTTTGCAAGTTTTGTTGATGCACTAAACGCCTTATATATAGCATTAGATTTTGGCGCAGTTGCAAGATAAACAAGGGCTTGAGCCAAGGCCAACTCACCCTCTGGTGATCCTAACATTTGATAGGCATCTCTAGCTGCAATTGTCTGCACTAAGGCATTTGGGTCGGCTAGGCCAATATCTTCAACCGCCATGCGAATAATTCGCCGTGCTAAAAACATCGGGTCTTCCCCTGCATCTAACATGCGCGAGAAATAATATAGCGTTGCATCTGGATCAGAGCCGCGCACAGATTTATGCAAAGCTGAAATCAAATTATAATGGCCGTCCTGCCCCTTGTCATAAATTGGCGCTTTTCTTTGCAATAACTCTTGCAAAGCTTTTTCATCTAAAATTTCATCATTAGCGATATTTAAGAAAATCTCTTGCGCAAAACCCAACAGCGCCCGCCCGTCACCATCAGCAAGGCTAATTAACATTTGCGTTGCATCGAAAGTAAGGGGTAATTTAATGTTATAATATTTCTCTGCCCTTTTTAATAGCGCCTCAAGGTCTGCTTCATTCAATGGTTCAAACACCATTACTTGTGAGCGACTTAATAAAGCAGAATTTAACTCAAAAGATGGATTTTCTGTTGTAGCGCCAACTAAAATAATTGTGCCATCTTCTAGCACAGGCAAAAAGCTATCCTGTTGTGCTTTGTTAAAGCGGTGAATTTCATCAACGAATAAAAGCGTTTTTTTGCCTTGTGACTTTGCCTCTTGAGCGCTAGCGAAAAGTTTTTTTAGATCAGCAACGCCAGAAAATATTGCCGAGATTTGCTCATAATGATAACCGCTATCTATTGCTAGTAATCTTGCAACTGAAGTTTTGCCAGTGCCGGGCGGCCCCCAAAATATCATGGAGTTTAAACGCCCTGCTTCTATCATGCGACGCAGCATTCCCTGCTCACCAAGAAAATGTGTCTGACCAATCACCTCCTCGAGTTTTTTGGGGCGCAAAATATCGGCCAGTGGACGATTTTCATCATCTGACTTGTTTAGTTTTTCTTCAACATTATTCAGCTCGTCCATATTTTTCCTAAAATTAAAATATTGAAAATATAGCGCAAAAGTAAAGGGCAGCTACGAAAAACGCAACTGCCCTTTAATACAAACAAAAAGAAGAAATACTAAGCTACAGCTTCTTCAGTATCTTCTTTAATAATCACAGGGCCAGAATCGACACCCTTAGCTGACATATCGCGATCAACAAATTCAATCACTGCCATTGGAGCATTGTCACCATAACGAAAGCCAGCTTTCATTATACGGATATATCCACCTTGACGATCAGCATAGCGCGGACCAAGAGTTGAAAATAACTTCTTCACCATATCCTCATCGCGAAGCTTAGAAATAGCACGGCGACGAGCTGAAAGATCACCTTTTTTAGCAAGTGTAACCAGCTTTTCAACAATCGGGCGCAAGTCTTTTGCTTTTGGTAAAGTTGTTACAATCTGCTCATGTTTGATTAGCGCAGCCGCCATATTAGCAAACATAGCCATACGATGGCTTGATGTTCTATTTAATTTACGATTTGCTTTTGCGTGACGCATTTTAATTCTCCAATAAAACTCTAAAACTTAAACTCTATGAATATCAATAATGATCTTCATAGCGTTTAGCTAGGTCATCAATATTCTCTGGCGGCCAATTTGCTACATCCATACCAAGATGCAGACCCATTTGCGCCAAAACTTCTTTAATCTCATTTAGTGACTTGCGACCAAAGTTAGGAGTGCGAAGCATTTCGCCCTCGCTCTTTTGGATCAAATCACCAATATAAACTATATTATCATTCTTGAGGCAATTTGCTGAACGAACAGAAAATTCAAGCTCATCAACCTTTTTAAGCAAGGCTGGGTTGAATGCCAGCTCAGGAGTTGTATCAACAGGAGCTTCAATAACTGGCTCTTCGAAATTCACAAAGATAGCAAGCTGATCTTGTAAAATTCGAGCAGCAAAAGCAATTGCGTCTTCTGGTGTCACAGCACCATTTGTCTCAACCTTAAGTGTCAACTTATCATAATCAAGAACCTGCCCCTCGCGTGTTGCTTCAACATTATAGCTCACACGGCGCACAGGAGAAAACAAACTATCAACTGGAATAAAACCAATTGGCGCATCTTCTGGGCGGTTTTTATCGGCAGGAGCATAGCCTTTGCCAGTATTGATAGTGAATTCAATATTTAATTCCGCACCATCATCAAGATGGCAAATAACTAATTCTGGATTTAATATTTCAATATCACCAGTTAATTCAATATCGCCAGCTTTTACTGTAGCCGGACCTTTTTTAGAAAGATGTAAGCGCTTAGGCCCCTCATCTTCCATGCGAATTGAAATTTCTTTAACATTAAGAACGATATTTGTAATATCTTCACGCACACCTGCAACTGAAGAAAATTCATGCAAAACACCATCAATTTGAATTGCGGTCACTGCTGCACCTTGCAACGATGACAACAAAACACGACGCAATGCATTACCAAGTGTAAGTCCAAAACCGCGCTCTAATGGCTCTGCAACCACTGAAGCAACATGCTCTACTTCCCCTGAAACCACTTCTAGCTTTGTAGGTTTGATAAGTTCCTGCCAGTTTGTCTGGATCATGCTACCAATATCCTTTTGTTAATTTGCGATTTTGCCTTTAAAATCGCTTTGCCGCATATTTGGCTAAATAAAATACCAGCCTTTAAAAAAGACCAAAGAGTTAAATACTTCTTAGACACGCCGTCTTTTGCGTGGACGACACCCATTATGTGGAATAGAAGTAACATCACGAATACTAGTTATTACAAAACCTGCAGCCTGCAATGCCCTAAGAGCTGATTCGCGCCCAGAACCAGGACCACGAACCTCAACCTCCAAGGTCTTCACACCATGCTCCTGAGCTTTTTTGGCTGCATCTTCAGCTGCAATCTGTGCTGCATAGGGAGTAGATTTGCGTGACCCCTTAAAGCCCATAACACCACCAGATGACCAAGAAATTGTATTTCCCTGCACATCAGTAATGGTAATCATTGTGTTATTAAAAGAGGCGTTTACATGCGCAACACCAGAAGAAATATTTTTACGCTCTTTACGACGAACGCGAGTAGTTTCACTTTTAGCCATTTATTTTTTAACCTTTTTTCGATCTCAATGCCTTTTACCGCCTAATTGCAATAAAATAGCTCCACCGAAGAAATTCTTATAATTAAGAATTCTTACTTCTTTTTACCTGCGATTGCTTTAGCTGGACCCTTGCGAGTCCTCGCATTTGTATGCGTACGTTGACCACGAACCGGCAAGCCGCGACGGTGTCTAATACCTCGATAATTTCCTAAATCCATCAAACGCTTAATATTCATAGATACAGAGCGACGCAAATCACCCTCAACAATATAATTACTATCAATCATTTCACGAACTGCTGTAAGCTCAGCATCTGTCATTTCATTAACTCGACGCTCAGCTGGAATTTTAATTTTTTTACAAATCTCAGCTGCCTTAGTCGCACCAATTCCATGAATATACTGCAATGCAATAATTACACGCTTGTTAGTCGGAACATTGATACCTGCGATACGTGCCACGTTCGCACTCCTTTAAATCTTTAAAAACAAGCAAAACTGCTTATTTTCATTAAACAAAACTGACCGGAAATCCGGCACAACGAAAGAACCCATTTCCAGTCAACAAAATCGATACTGGCGGTTACTAGCGGCTCTATCAAGTAAAGTCAACATGACATTACTTATTAAAACCAATAGATTTTTTTACTCTTGCAAAGCACTTTTAATGGCTTGCCTTACTTTTTCCATACCCATCGTACCATCAACGCTCTTTATTAAGCCTTTTGCTGAATAATATTCAACTAATGGCTCAGTAAGTTCGCGATAGACTTTAAGACGATTACGGATAACTTCTTCATTATCATCTGCTCTAGTTTGATCTGATTCTTTAGCACGATTAAGAATACGCTTAACTAAAATATCTTCATCAACCTTTAGCTCAATAACAGCATCAAGTGAGATGTTTTTTTCATCTAACATAGCGTTTAAAGCGTCAGCCTGAGCAATAGTGCGAGGAAAACCATCAAGAATAAATCCATTTTGGCAGTCTTCATCATCTAGACGCTCAGAAATAATTGCATTAACTATTTCATCTGAAACTAGATCACCCTTAGCCATAATTTCTTGAGCTTTTAGTCCTAGAGGTGTTTTTTTAGCAATGGCTGCGCGCAGAATATCCCCAGTAGATAATTGCACAATATCATAATCTTCAATTAGATATTTTGCCTGCGTTCCTTTACCCGCCCCTGGTGGGCCAAGAAGAATAAGTTTCATCGCCTTCTGCCTCCAAGTCGAGATTTTTTGACCAAGCCTTCATATTGTTGTGCAATCAAATGGCTTTGGATTTGCGAAATTGTATCAAGAGTAACCGTCACCATGATTAGCAAAGACGTTCCGCCAATAAATTGCGAAATATTTAATTGAGAAAATAATACCTCTGGAATAAGCGCAACAACAGTCAAATATAGCGCCCCAACAGTGGTTACACGAGTTAAAACATAATCAATATGCGCTGCGGTTCTTTCCCCTGGTCTAATTCCTGGAATAAACCCACCAGATCGCTTAAGATTATCTGCCGTATCTGATGGATTAAAAACAATCGCCGTGTAAAAGAATGCAAAAAACATAATGAATGCGGCAAATAATATCAAATAAAGCGGCTGGCCACGACCAAGCAAGGCCGAAACAAATTGCAACCATTGCGGGGCATCACCCTGAGCGGCAAATGAAGCAAGTGTCGCTGGCATAAGTAGAATTGAAGAGCCAAAAATCACTGGGATAACGCCTGCAGTATTTAGCTTCAAAGGTAGATGAGAGCTATCGCCTTGGAACATCTTGTTACCAACTTGGCGCTTTGGATATTGAATAAGCAAACGACGTTGCGCGCGCTCAAAAAATACAATCACACCAATAACCACAATAGCCAAAACCAACATTCCAACAACGGCGATAGTAGGCAATGCACCAGTACGACTTAACTCAAGTGTTTGGGCAATTGTTGATGGAAGATTTGCAACAATACCTGCAAAAATAATTAGTGAAATACCATTACCAACCCCACGAGCTGTAATCTGCTCACCAAGCCACATCAAGAACATTGTGCCGCCAACAAGGGTAATCATAGTAGAGATTCTAAAGAACCAGCCTGGATCAAGCACAACCCCTGGGCTAGATTCTAGGCCAATAGCAATACCATAAGCTTGTACAGCACAAAAGGCTACCGTTAGATAGCGGGTATATTGGTTGATTTTTCTGCGTCCAGCTTCTCCGCCCTCTTTCTTGAGAGCTTCAAGTTTAGGCGAAGCTGAGGACATAACCTGAATGATAATAGAGGCCGTAATATATGGTATAAGGTTGAGGGCAAAAATAGCCATACGCTCAACCGCACCACCTGCAAACATATTAAATAAGCCTACAACACCCTGCTGTGCTTGCTCAAAAGTTTGTGCATAAGCATCGGGATCAATTCCAGGCATTGGAATATATGTTCCAAGGCGATAAATTAGCAAAGCACCTAGTGTAAACCAGATGCGTTGTTGCAATTGTTTAGCTTTACCAAAGGTAGCAAAACTCAAATTACGTGCTAATTGCTCAGCTGCTGATGCCATTTACGGCTCCTAATAATTAAAAGCTTAAATTACTCGCTTTTAGGTGCTTTTTTTGCCATTTTTCTAACAGGCACTTTAACTTCTGGTAAATCAACTTTTCCACCAGTTTCTTCAATTGCTTTTAATGCACCGCTAGAAACGTGATTGACTTTAAAAGTTACCTTTTTAGCCAAAAATTCTCCACCCGCGATCAGACGAACTCCGTCTTTTGCACGACGAATAACGCCAGAAGCAACAAGTGCTTGGGCATCAATAACATTTTTAGAATCAAGTTTACCTGCATCAATTGCTCGTTGAATACGATCAAGACGCACAGCATTAAACTTTTTAGCAAACGGATTGTTAAAACCACGTTTTGGCATTCTCATATGAAGTGGCATTTGCCCACCTTCAAAGCCCTTAATGGCTACACCAGAGCGAGATTTCTGCCCCTTCATGCCACGACCACCAGTTTTACCCTTGCCAGAGCCAATTCCACGACCTACACGAATGCGGTTTTTTGTAGCACCATCATTGTCACTAAGATTATTCAAACGCATAACATTATTCCTAAATTCTTTATTTATCTTCGACAACACGCACTAGATGCGAAATCTTTTTAATCATACCACGCACTTGCGGAGTATCTTTAAGCGTGCGCACTTTATGCATCTTATTAAGACCAAGGCCAACCAAGGTTGCACGCTGTGATTTTTCACGGCGTATTGGGCTTCCAATTTGCTCAACTGTTACTGTCTTTTCACTCATAATATTCTCTTTCATCACCGCTTAG
This sequence comes from Hyphomicrobiales bacterium, assembly GCA_026989045.1. Lineage (GTDB taxonomy): Bacteria > Pseudomonadota > Alphaproteobacteria > Rhizobiales > Devosiaceae > S141-66. The sequence goes on from JALSJY010000097.1 coordinate 8,407, forward strand.
CGGATTTAGGCATCAATACCAGCTTCACCACGGCGAGCTTGTAATTCTGAAACTTTCAAACCACGACGCGCGGCAACCGAGCGCGGAGAATGAACATTCTGCAACGCGTCAAAAGTAGCGCGTATCATATTATATGGGTTTGCACTGCCTTGGGACTTAGCAACAATATCGTTGATGCCTAGCGTTTCAAATACAGCACGCATTGGACCACCAGCAATAATACCCGTACCTGGAGGAGCTGAGCGTAAAATAACTTTACCCGCACCATAACGACCCTTTACATCGTGATGTAGAGTGCGCGCTTCACGAAGAGGTACGCGAATCAACTGACGTTTTGCTTGCTCTGTAGCTTTACGAATAGCTTCTGGAACTTCACGAGCCTTACCGTGGCCAAAGCCAACCCTGCCCTTTTGATCACCAATAACAACAAGTGCAGCAAAAGCAAAGCGTTTACCGCCCTTTACCACTTTGGCAACACGGTTGATATGCACTAAACGATCTACAAATTCGCTATCGCGTTCTTGATCTTTTTTCATCACTTAAATCTCAAATCTTCTCTTTTAAATCTCTTTAAAGGGCTAAATATTAAAAACTCAACCCAGCTTGCCGAGCTGCATCTGCTAAGGCTTTTACTCTACCGTGAAATATATATGGACCACGATCAAAAACAACATCTGCAATTTTGGCCTCTTTAGCACGCTGTGCTATCAACTTACCAGCCGCAATTGCTGCATCTTGCGTTGCACCATTCTTATTAGATTTTTTTATGTCCTTATCAAGCGTAGATGCAGCCGCAAGTGTAACACCATTAGCATCATCAATAATTTGAACATAAATATTCTTTTCAGAACGAAATACACTAAGTCTTGGGCGACCGTTGGCACGATTTTTAATCGCGCGACGAACACGTGCTTTACGACGATCAACTCCACTAAGTTTCTTTGCCATCTTACTTATAGTCCTTACTTCTTCTTACCTTCTTTGCGGTAAATAAATTCATCAGAATAACGCACGCCCTTGCCCTTATATGGCTCAGGTGGACGATAAGCTCTAATATTTGCAGCCGCTTGACCAACTAATTGCTTATCAATACCACTTACAACAACCTCTGTAGGTGAAGGCACACTAAGCTTTACACCATCTGGAGCTTTATAAATCACATCGTGAGAGAAGCCTAGTAATAATTTTAAATCACTACCTTGCAATGCAGCACGATAACCAACACCAGAAATTACAAGCTTTTTTTCAAAGCCAGCTGTAACACCGATAACAATATTTTGCACCAAAGAGCGAAAAGTGCCCCATGCCGCACGCGCCAATGCGCTATCACCAACAGGTTCAATCACAACACCATCATCAGTGAGCTTGGCGGTTACAGCGTCAATTAGATCAACGCTTAATTCACCCTTTGCACCCTTAGCAGTGACTTTTTGACCATCGATGGAAACCGTTGCTCCACTTAGGGCGACCGGTTTTTTGCCAGTACGAGACATATTTCAAACCTTTTTCAACTCAGTTTGTTTTAATTACACTATGAAGCTTATTCCTTAGAATACGCGACACAACACTTCACCACCAACATTTTGCGAACGCGCTTCATGATCTGCCATAACACCTTTTGGGGTAGATATAATAGAAACACCAAGACCATTTGCAATGGTTGGAATGTTTTTGACCGAAGCATAAACCCTACGTCCAGGACGAGAAACTCTTTGAATTTCACGAATTACGGGTTCTTGCTCAAGATATTTAAGCTCGATATTAAATTCTGCTGAACCATTATCGAATTTTGATTCTGAATAGCCACGAATAAAGCCTTCAGATTTCAAAACGTCTAACACACGACCACGTAAAGTAGAAGCAGGTGTTACAACACTATCTTTATTACGCATATGCGCATTACGAATGCGAGTTAGCATATCACCAATTGGATCAGAAAAAGACATATTTATTCTCCCCTACCAGCTTGACTTAACAAGGCCAGGAATCTGACCAAAATTACCAAGCTCGCGAAGCGCGATGCGACTTAGTTTAAGTTTACGATAATAACCACGAGGACGACCACTTACTTCACAACGATTGCGAATTCTAACTGGTGAGCTATTGCGTGGCAATTCAGCCAACTTAAGCCCTGCTTTAAAGCGTTCTTCAAGTGGAAGTTCTTTATTATTGATAGTCATTTTAAGTGCCATACGCTTATTAGCATATTTCTTTGACAGTTTAATTCGACGTTTATTTTTTTCTACTGAGCTGGTCTTAGCCATATTTTACAATCTTTTCTGTTCGCTTATCTCTTTTAGCTATCGCCAAAAGGGAAGTTGAAAGCTTTAAGAAGAGCACGTGCTTCCTCATCTGTGTTGGCAGTGGTGCATATAATAATGTCCATTCCCCACATCTGATCGACCTGCTCATAGTTAATTTCAGGAAATATAATATGTTCCTTAATGCCCATAGCAAAATTACCATGACCATCAAAACTCTTAGGGTTTAGCCCACGAAAATCTCGGATACGTGGCATAGCGATATTCACTAAACGATCCAAAAATTCATACATACGTGTCTTACGCAAGGTTACTTTGGCCCCAAGTGCCATTTCTTCACGCACCTTAAAACCCGCAATCGAGCGGCGTGCATGTGTAATCATTGGCTTCTGCCCTGCAATAAGTTCAAGATCAGCCGCAGCGACCTTAACCTTCTTGCTGTCAGCAACAGCCTCACCAACGCCCATATTAAGGACGATTTTGTCTAGTTTTGGCACTTCCATAGGATTTTTATAATTAAAATCCTTGATAAGGCCAGCACGTATCACATCATCATATTTTGTGCGCATACGCGGAACATATACCTCAGCCATTGATAGTTTCTCCACTACGCTTGGCGACGCGTGTTTTTACGCCGTCTTTAATTGCAAAACCAACTCGGCTAGCTTTACCATCTTTAGGGTCAGCAATTGCCAAATTAGACAGGTGAATTGAAGCTTCTTTGGTATAAATACCAGCTTCTTGGTTTGCGCTTTGCTTTGTGTGACGCTTCATCAAGTTAATACCTTGAACAAGAGCGCGAGTTTTTTCTGGTAAAATTTGAAGAACTTCACCAGTCTTTCCTCTGTCCTTGCCGCTCAACACAACAACTTTGTCGCCTTTTTTAATCTTAGCAGCCATATTACAGCACCTCCGGTGCAAGCGAAATAATTTTCATGTGGTTTTTAGCACGCAGTTCACGAGGAACTGGGCCAAAAATACGTGTGCCGATTGGCTCTTTATTTGCATTTACCAAAACCGCGGCATTGCTATCAAAACGAATAACAGAACCATCGGGGCGGCGAATATCAAATTTTGTGCGCACAACGATGGCTTTCAAAACCTGACCTTTTTTAACACGACCACGAGGAATAGCATCTTTTACTGACACAACAATTATGTCACCAACAGAGGCATATTTACGGTGTGAACCGCCAAGTACTTTAATGCACATGACACGCTTTGCACCGGAATTATCCGCAACTTCTAAATTTGTTTGCATCTGAATCATAGTATGATGCCTCTTCTTCTTTGCCTCTTGCCAAAATAGCAATCAGCCACACATATAATTTAAGTAGACGAAATAACCGTCCACCGCTTATTTTTAGAAATTGGAACACATTCCTCAATGCTAACCATAGTGCCAACTTTAATGGCATTGCTCTCGTCATGAGCATGGTATTTTTTGGAACGGCGAACCGTTTTCTTTAACAATGGGTGAGTAAAACGACGATCAACTCTGACCACGATAGTTTTCTCATTCTTATCGGAAACAACTGTTCCCTGCAAAATCCGTTTAGGCATGTCTAGACCTGTTCCTTAACTTGCAATGTTTCAGCATTTAGTTTCTCACGTAATATTGTTTTTACACGTGCAATATCACGGCGAACTTCTTTTACCCTTGAAGTTGACTCTAATTGTTGAGTAGCCCTTTGAAAACGCAGGTTAAACTGCTCTTTCTTTAAGCTTTGTAGCTCATCTTTTAATTCGTCAACCGTTTTGGCTCTAACGTCACTTGCTTTCATAATATTAAAGCCCCTTAATCTGCAATACGGCTAACAAACCGTGTTTTAATTGGCAATTTCATGGCAGCAAGACGAAGAGCTTCACGAGCCACTTCTTCATTTACGCCGTCAATTTCAAACATCACTCTGCCTGGGTGAACTCTTGCAGCCCAATATTCTGGCGTGCCTTTACCTTTACCCATGCGAACTTCAGTTGGTTTCTTAGATACTGGCACATCAGGAAATACTCTAATCCAAACACGACCAGCACGTTTCATCTGCCTTGTCATAGCACGACGAGCAGCTTCAATTTGACGAGCAGTAATACGCTCTGGCTCAAGTGCTTTAAGTCCAAACTGACCAAAAGTCAGTGTATATCCGCCTTTAGCTACGCCGTGAATACGACCTTTATGAGCCTTGCGGAATTTTGTGCGTTTTGGTTGTAACATTTTGCTCCGCTCCTCTTATCTAGCTGCCGGTTCACGACGACGTTGTTGATGCTGACCACCAGAGCCACCAGCTTCATTTGCACGTCTGTCATGTGCCATCGGATCATGTTCCATAACATCACCCTTATAAATCCAAACTTTAATACCGATAATACCATAAGTCGTATCAGCTTCATAAACGCCATAATCAATATCAGCACGAAGAGTGTGCAAAGGAACACGTCCCTCACGATACCATTCAAGACGAGCAATATCTGTGCCGCCAAGACGACCAGCAACATTTACTCGAATTCCCTCTGCTCCCATACGAATAGCTGTCTGCACTGCGCGTTTCATTGCACGGCGAAAAGCAACACGGCGTTCAAGTTGTTGAGCAATACCTTGAGCAACAAGATTTGCATCTGTTTCAGGCTTGCGAACTTCAACAATATTCACATGAACTTCACTGTCAGTAAATTTAGTGACAATTTTTTTAATACGCTCAATATCAGCGCCCTTTTTACCAATAACGATACCAGGGCGAGCTGTATGAATAAACACACGACATTTACGATGCGGACGCTCAATAACAATTTTAGAAACAGCAGCGTTTTTCAACTCTTTTTGCAAAGACTTGCGAATTGCTAGATCTTCTTGCAACAAGCTACCATATTCACCTTTATTGGCATACCAACGAGAATCCCAAGTGCGGTTAATTCCAAGGCGAAAGCCGATGGGGTTAATCTTTTGTCCCATTATGCAGACTCCTCAACTTCACGAACGATAATTGTTAAATGCGCAAATGGCTTTTGAATTTGAGCAGAACGACCACGCGCTCTAGCACGAAAACGTTTCATAACCAATGAATTACCAACATAAGCATGAGCAACAACCAAAGCATCTGTATCCAGATTATGATTATTTTCAGCGTTAGCAATTGCACTTTCAAGTGTCTTCTTAACAGCGCCAGCAATCCGCTTTGGTGAGAAGGAAAGATCAGCCAAGGCTTTTTCTACTTTCAAACCACGAATTTGCTGTGCAACAAGATTTAGCTTTTGCGGGCTTACGCGAACTGCACGTAATACTGCTTTTGCTTCATTATCCTTGAGCGCGCGCTCTGTTTTCAACTTACCCATAACTAGCCTCTCTTGGCTTTTTTATCAGCGGTGTGACCATAATAGGTGCGAGATGGTGAAAACTCACCAAATTTGTGACCAATCATGTCTTCGCTTATGTTAACTGGAATATGTTTTTTACCATTGTAAACACCAAAAGTAAGACCAACAAACTGAGGCAATATCGTTGAACGACGGCTCCAGATTTTGATAACCTCATTACGTCCGCTTTCACGAACTTTTTCGGCTTTTTTCAATAGATACCCATCAACAAATGGGCCTTTCCATACGGAACGGGTCATAATCTACCTGCCCTTCTTGGCGTGACGTGAACGAACAATAAATTTATCGCTCGACTTATTTTTACGAGTTCTTTTACCCTTAGTTGGCTGACCCCAAGGGCTAACCGGATGACGACCACCAGATGTACGACCTTCACCACCACCATGCGGGTGATCCACAGGGTTCATGGCAACACCACGAACACTTGGACGTTTGCCCAACCAGCGGTTACGGCCAGCTTTACCCAAATTTGTATTTGAGTGATCTGGATTTGAAACCGACCCTACAGTTGCTAAACAAGAACCATGAACTTTACGTTGCTCACCAGACTTAAGGCGAAGTGTTGCCCAACCCTGATCGCGACCAACAAATTGTGCATAAGCACCAGCCGAGCGAGCAACCTGAGCGCCCTTACCTGGCTTCATTTCAATATTATGAACAATCGTGCCAACTGGCATTTCTTGTAATGGCATACAATTGCCTGGTTTCACATCAACTGCAGAGCGAGAGGAAATTACCTTATCGCCAGCACCAAGACGTTGTGGAGCCAAAATATATGCCTGCTCACCATCACTATAAGTGATAAGAGCGATAAATGCGGTGCGGTTAGGATCGTATTCGATACGTTCAACCGTGCCAACCACATCATATTTTATACGTTTGAAATCGATTAAACGATATGTGCGCTTGTGCCCACCACCCTGACGACGAGCAGTAATTCTACCACGGTTATTACGACCGCCAGTCTTTGTAAGACCCTCGGATAGTTTCTTTACTGGTTTGCCATTCCATAACTCAGAGCGATCAATGCCAATAAGCGCACGACGACCCGGAGAAGTTGGTTTATATTGCTTTAAAGCCATATTTAAATCCTCAAATCCCTCTTACAAGCCAGTTGCTATATCGATGGATTGACCATCAACAAGAGTGACAATTGCTTTTTTAACATCTTTACGACGACCCATAATACCACGAAAACGCTTAGTCTTGCCTTTACGCACATTAGTATTAACCGCCTTAACTTTTACCGAAAACAACTCTTCAACAGCAGCCTTAATTTCTGGCTTGCTTGCATCAATAGCTACATCAAAAACAACCTGATTAGCTTCTGAAGCCATAGTTGATTTTTCGGTTACAACTGGGTTGCGAATAATATCGTATTTTTTAATTTTACTCATGAGAAACGAACCTCCAAAGCTGCAACAGCGGCTTTTGTTAGAACCAATTTATTACGACGTAAAATGTCATAAACATTGATCCCCTGCGCCGGAAGCACATCAATCATTGGAACATTTTTAGCTGCTAGTGAGAAATTTTCATTAAGTTCTGCACCATCAATAATCAAAGCATTTTTAAGACCAAGCCCATCAAATGATTTTCTTAAATCAGCAGTTTTTGGGCTTTTGACTTCTGCTTTATCCAAAATGATAATTTCGCCAGCTTTTGCCTTTGCACTTAGTGCAAATTTAAGAGCTAGAACCCTTACCTTTTTTTGCAAGCCAATAGCATGCGAGCGAGGAGTTGGGCCAAAAGCACGACCACCACCCTTAAAGATGTTTACTTTACGAGTAGAGTGACGAGCGCCACCTGAACCTTTTTGAGCAACAAATTTACGAGTTGAGCCTTTAATTTCAGAGCGATTTTTAACATCATGCGTGCCAGCTTGGCGCTTAGCCAATTGGTAACGAACCATGCGGTGAATAATATCTTGGCGTGGCTCAAGACCAAAAACTTTATCGTCAAGTGTTACCTTGCCAGAAGCTTTGCCCTCTAGTGTGATTACTTTAATATCCATTATTCCTGACCTCCATCAGCTTTAACTTCAGCTTTAGGGGTTTCTTTTGTTTCTTTTGTAGAATTATCAGCAGGCGCTTTAAAAGAACCAGGATAAGAAGCATCTTTAGGAGCTGCATGCTTTACAGCATCACTAACTCTAATCCAGCCACCTTTTGAGCCTGGAACAGAACCCTGAACCATGATTAAACCACGCTCAACATCGGTTTTAACAACTGTAAGATTTTGTGTTGTCACGCGCTCATCACCCATGTGACCAGCCATTTTCTTACCTTTGAAAACGCGGCCGGGATCTTGAGAGTTACCAGTCGAGCCGTGCGAACGGTGAGAGATAGAAACACCGTGAGTAGCACGAAGTCCACCAAAATTATGTCGCTTCATTGCGCCAGCAAAGCCTTTACCTACTGACGTCCCAGTAACATCAACAAGTTGGCCTTCATTAAAATGATCGGCTAGCATAGATGAGCCAACTTCAATCAAATTTTCAGCGCTAACGCGAAATTCTGCAACGTGACGCTTAGGCTCAACTTTAGCGATGGCAAACTGCCCTCGCTGAGCTTTTGGCGTGTTTTTTGCCTTAGCTACACCTGCACCTAATTGCAAGGCAGTATAGCCGTCTTTATCTGCAGTACGCTGAGCTACCACTTGGCAATTTTGCAATCCCAACACGGTGACAGGCACTAAAGTGCCGTCCTCTTTAAATATGCGGGTCATGCCCAGCTTTTGTGCTATCAATCCAGAACGCATTGGTTCCAACCTTTTCTTAATTTAAACTTTACAGTTTAATCTCAACATCTACGCCTGCGGCAAGATCAAGTTTCATTAGTGCGTCAACCGTTTGAGGTGTAGGATCCACTATGTCTAAAAGACGTTTGTGAGTTCTAATTTCAAACTGCTCGCGTGATTTTTTATTAACGTGAGGAGAGCGGTTAACAGTATATTTATCAATTCTCGTCGGAAGTGGAATAGGACCACGAACCTGAGCACCCGTACGCTTCGCTGTATTGACGATTTCACGAGTAGATACATCAAGGACACGATGGTCGAACGCCTTAAGTCTTATGCGAATATTTTGACCGTTCATAGTATTTTTCCAAGTCTATAAGAATTCTAATAGTTTGTGATGCCCGTTTGATTAGGCATCACGCCCTAAACATTAAATTATATTTTACTCAACGATTTTAGCAACAACGCCAGAACCAACTGTTCTGCCACCTTCACGAATAGCAAAGCGAAGCTTTTCTTCCATGGCGATTGGCACGATTAGCTCAACGTTAATTTCAACATTATCACCAGGCATAACCATTTCAACACCGTCTTTAAGTGTAACAACACCCGTCACATCAGTGGTACGGAAATAGAATTGCGGGCGATAATTAGTGAAGAATGGTGTGTGACGACCACCCTCATCTTTGGTCAAAATATAAGCTTCACCGATGAATTTTGTGTGTGGCTTAACTGAACCTGGAGCGCAAAGCACTTGACCACGTTCAACTTGTTCACGATCAACACCACGAATAAGAGCGCCGATATTGTCACCAGCTTCACCGCTATCAAGTAGCTTGCGGAACATTTCAACACCAGTAACAGTAGTTTTTTGCGTATCTTTAATGCCAACGATTTCAACTTCCTCGCCAACCTTAATAATACCGCGCTCAACACGACCAGTAACAACAGTGCCACGACCTGAAATTGAGAAAACATCTTCAATCGGCATCAAGAAAGGCTGATCGATTGGACGAGCTGGCTGAGGAATATACTCATCAACAGCTTTCATAAGTTCCAAAATAGCATCTTTACCAAGTTTTGGATCGCCATCTTCAAGTGCAACAAGAGCTGAACCGCGAATGATTGGAATATCATCACCTGGGAAATCATACATATCAAGAAGTTCACGAACTTCCATTTCAACCAACTCTAGCAACTCTTCATCATCAACCTGATCACATTTGTTCAAGAAAACAACAAGTGCTGGAACACCAACCTGACGAGCAAGCAAGATATGCTCACGAGTCTGAGGCATAGGGCCATCAGCTGCAGACACAACCAAGATACCACCATCCATTTGAGCAGCACCAGTAATCATATTTTTTACATAATCAGCGTGACCTGGGCAATCAACGTGCGCATAGTGGCGTTTTTCTGTTTCATATTCAACGTGAGCCGTTGAAATGGTAATACCACGAGCCTTTTCTTCAGGAGCCGCATCAATATCAGCATAATTCTTAAATTCAGCACCACCAGTTTCAGCTAAAATTTTTGTAATAGCTGCTGTTAGACTTGTTTTGCCGTGATCAACGTGACCGATTGTACCAATATTACAATGCGGCTTATTGCGTTCAAACTTTTCTTTAGCCATTTTTTCTCTCCGTTAGCATCAGCACTTATTCGCTGAGGTTAATTTCTTTCTTATTTTATAAAACTCAAATTTAAGCGTATTTTTCTTTTACTTCATCAGCAACTGCTTTTGGTACCTGCTCATAATGATCAAAAACCATAGTATATTGCGCACGACCTTGGCTCATTGAGCGTAGGTTATTCACATAACCAAACATATTAGCCAAAGGCACAAATGCATTAACTACCTGAGCAATTCCACGATTTTCCGTGCCTTGAATTTGTCCGCGACGTGAATTTAAATCACCAATCACATCACCAATATAATCTTCAGGTGTTACAACTTCAACCTTCATCACTGGCTCAAGAATTTGTGGCTTAGCGTTTGCAATAGCTTCACGAAAACCTGCACGGCCAGCTATTTCAAAGGCAAGAACAGATGAATCAACATCATGATAAGCACCGTCATTAAGGGTAACTTTTACGTCAACAATAGGGAAGCCAATTAAAATGCCTGCACCCATAACTGACTTAACGCCTTTTTCAACACCAGGAATATATTCTTTTGGAACATTTCCGCCAACAACCTTTGAAGTAAATTCAAAACCTTCGCCAACTTCATTTGGTTCAATTGTCATCTTAACACGCGCAAACTGACCAGAACCACCAGATTGCTTTTTATGTGTGTAATCAACATCAGCCGCACGAGTAATAGTCTCACGATAAGCAACCTGAGGTTGACCAATATTAGCTTCGACACCAAATTCACGCTTCATACGATCAATCAAAATATCAAGGTGCAATTCACCCATACCTGCAATAATAGTCTGACCTGATTCTTCATCAGACTTAACTCTAAAGCTTGGATCTTCCGCAGCAAGACGATTTAACGCAATACCCATTTTTTCTTGATCAGCCTTAGTTTTAGGCTCAACAGCAATCTCAATAACTGGATCAGGAAATTCCATGCGCTCCAAAATAACTGGGTGCGATGACACAGATAAAGTATCACCAGTAGTTGTATCCTTAAGACCAACAATAGCAACAATATCACCTGCAAATGCCTCAGTAATCTGCTCACGAGAGTTTGAGTGCATTTCAAACATACGACCAACACGCTCACGCTTACCTTTAACGGTATTTTCAACCATAGCGCCCTGCTCTAGCTTACCAGAGTAAATGCGACAGAATGTTAGTGAACCCATGTGAGGGTCATTAGCAATCTTAAAGGCCAACATAGAGAATGGCGCATCATCACGCGGCTCACGAGTAACCTCTTCTTCAGTCTTAGCATCAATGCCTTGAATA
>JALSJY010000098.1 GCA_026989045.1 Hyphomicrobiales bacterium
TTCATTTCTTTTTGGTTACTTATTATTGGGTGAGGTCGTGACTGCGAGAATGTGGGGAGCAATCGCCATAATATTAAGTGGCATGACTTTGGTGCTTAATATTATTAGTGCTAAAGATAAAAATTAAACTGATTCATTCACCTTCAGCTCAGTTTAGGTTTGTTAGACTGCGCCTGACTAAAAATAAATCATGTAGGCCATATTTAAATGACTAAACTAAAGATTGGATCAGCTCTCATACTTCTATTTTTACTACAAGCTTGTTCTCAGCAACAAGTCATTCACAACACTGTAAGTGTAGCAAAACTACCCGTAAAAGCAGCGGGTGCAGTAGTAGGAACAGCAGGCGGTATTGTCGGCGGCGCTGCAGGTGGTTTAGTTGCGGGTAGAACTGGTAGAAGGTATGGATCAATGGCAGGACAATCTGCCGCTAGACGTGCATTACCATAACTAGTAGCCACTTATTGCAGGTCAATATCAATAAGCCAAAGCGTTGTAGCATTTGATTTATCAGGCTCATCTTCGCTAGATTCAAACACTATTTGAGAAGCATCGGGTGAAATGGATACTGCGCCATCATAACCACTGAAGTCTGTTAATCTTTTTATGCCATCACCGTTGGTTTTTTTAGCATAAATATTAGCTAGCTCTACTGCCTTATTCTCAGAACTATAGATTATCCATTTACCATCTGGCGAGAATATAGCATCTGTTGCACTTTCATCGTTGGCGGTTATTTGTCTTTTTGATTCGCCGTCTAAACCCATAGACCAAATAGCCCAGCCATTTGTTTGTTCTTTTTGATAAAGGATTTTATCTCCTAATGGAGACCAATTCGGTTGTTTACCGTTATCTTTTGTTGATGTTAAATCAATATATTCTGAGCTTCCATTAACGCGATACTTGATAATAACACCCTCTTCAATATCAATTCTATGTGACTCAAAAACAATCCATTCGCCATCGGGTGAATAGGATGGCTCAAACGATTGTTTATCTATTCTATTGCTTATCTGAGTTTCATCACCAGATTTCCCCGTGGATGCAATTGTATATATCTCATCATGCTCACCTCTATCAGATGAGAATACGATAGAATCCAAAGCACTATTCCACGAACTACCTGGAAGATTCACGTTACTAGAACCATCTGAGACCAATTCTTTTAATTCACCTGTATCAAGGTGGTATACAAAAAGATCGGATGCTCCTTTATTGTATCCATCTCTAAATCGTGTAAAAACGATGGATTTTCTATTTGGGGAAAAGGCTGGGTTTTGCAAACTCCCTGCTAATACAATATTTAATTTATGAGCGCCATCTGACCGTGTGATTTTATTACTAGCATTTGAATTACACGCTACAAGCAAAAGTAAATTGATTACAAATATGACTGATATGACGTGCTTCATTATCAATACTCCCCTTTTTAATACGCTTTCAAATATTTCAGTACTTCATCAACCGAGCCTTTAAAACAGACACGCTCGGTTTTCTTTGAAAACTGATAATCGTACATCGGGTCGTAATAATCTACGAGCAATGTCTTAACAACAGGGATGAATCCTTCGAGTGAGCCACTGCTAAAACGTTGTTCTATCGACAGCTCCATTTGATCTTTTGCTTCTTGATAACGTACACCGCCTAAGCGTTTTTGGATTTTACTCAGGCTATTCAATAAATGCTCTGATAATTTAATCGCACCCTCATCCTTTCCATAAACTTCATCAAAGTGCGCTTGAGTATCGACGATATATTCTTCAATACTCACTTGATTTCGCTCTTCTTGAGATACCTCTAGCTTCACAATTGGGGCTTTTTGCATTGCATCAAAAAATGATTGTGGCACACCGATTGAGCCTACGTTTCGCCCTTCATCCTCAACCACTAAAACTTTTGCACCTTTGGCCTCTTGCTTTAGCAATGCAATCGCTAACGTATTTTCAAAATTGATTTGCGTGGGTTGCGGTGTTGCAGTTGGCCCAAAGGCTGAACCTCGGTGATTCGCCAAGCCTTCTAAGTCGATACTGTTATCCAGCTTCTTTAATACGCGTGTTTTACCTGAGCCTGTGCGCCCGCCTAAAATCACGATGGGGATTTCTTTAGCTATACGGTCGATACTATCAATCAAGAATCGGCGCATAGCTTTGTAGCCGCCCTTTACTCTTGGCTGATCTATGCCTGTTTCATCAAGAATCCATTGTTGCGAGATTTGTGAGCGTAAACCGCCACGGAAGCAATATAATATACCACCCCCCCCTTTTTTCGATGATTGGTGTTTTTCATACCTTTCAAAAAACTCAGCCCAAGCTTTTTTACGTTGAGTTCGCCCCTCTTCCGTTACCAGCTCTGCGCCTAACAATATCGCCGCGTCTTGCCCTTGCTCTTTATAACAAATACCGACTGCTTCGCGTTCTTCATCTGTCATTAAAGGGATATTTACTGAATTAGGAAACGCACCCTGCTCAAATTCAACAGGCGCGCGCACATCAAGCATTGGCACATCATTTAAAAATAAGGACGCTAAATCATCAATCTGTGGATGCTCACCTTTGGGTAAGCCTTCAAGTTCTAAATCACTCATACAATCGTAATCAACGAATCATTAGAACCTGCACTAATCAAACGACCAATACAGTCGAGTTGCATCCCTTCGGCTTCAATCATTTTTAGAAAATCAGCTTCATCCGCCTCATCAACTGCAACTAATAATCCACCACTGGTTTGTGGATCACAGACGATGGATTGTTGCTCTGCGCTCATCTTGCTCAAGCAATGCCCGTAACTCTCAAAGTTACGCGCCGCGCCACCAGGTGAGCAGTCTTGCTCCAAATACTCCATCACATGAGGCAAAAGTGGCAACTTATCGTACTGAATTTCTGCTTGTAAACCACTGCCTTCACAGACCTCACGCAAATGCCCACCTAAGCCAAACCCTGTCACATCGGTCATCGCTGTTATGCAATCTAACGCCGCCAGTTCTGCACCAATATCATTGAGCTTGCACATGGAATCTGGAGCTATATGAGCGTGTTCAGGCTTTATAATTTTCTTTTTTTGCGCGGTTGAAAGAATCCCTACGCCTAATGGCTTGGTGAGATAAAGTTTGTTACCCGCTTTA
>JALSJY010000099.1 GCA_026989045.1 Hyphomicrobiales bacterium
CCCACCATGCCCAAATATTTCAGAATTTTCACCGCATTTTGGGCAGATAAAATAACTCATATTTTCAACAATACCCATAATAGGCACATCAACCGAATTAAACATTTTGAGACCCTTTCGAGCATCAATCAAAGCCAAATCTTGCGGAGTTGAAATAATAATTGCGCCATCTAGTGGCACTTGTTGCGCCATTGTTAATTGTGCATCACCAGTTCCGGGAGGCATATCAAGCACAAGCACGTCTAGCTCGCCCCATTCTACCTCACGCACCATTTGCATAAGCGCAGAAACCACCATAGGTCCACGCCAAATAACGGGTTTATCCTCTTCCATTAAAAAACCCATAGACATAATTTTAATGCCATATTTTTCAAGCGGAATAATCTTATCATTTCTTATTTCTGGACGTTCCTCAACGCCCATAAGGCGAGGGATAGATGGGCCATAAATATCAGCATCAAGCAAACCAACTTTCTGCCCCAAAGCATGTAATGCAAGGGCAATATTTACAGCACTTGTGGACTTGCCAACCCCACCCTTACCAGATGCAACCGCAACAATGGATTTTACACCCTTTATTGCGCCTGCTTTTGGACGCATGTCTGGACCCAGTTTCCTCTCTTTTTTATTAGAAAGAGAGTTTGTGTTTTTACTTGGAGCCGCTTTTTCAATTTGCGAAGTTAAAGAAACCAATACTCTATTAACGCCATCAAGTTTTGCAACCATTTGCTCTGCCTGATCTCTGATATAAGCAAATTCCTTTTCTTGTCCCTCTATTACAGTTATAGAGAAAATCACATTACTGTCTTTAATGATAATTTCAGAAACAAGGCCAAGTGAAACAATATCTTTATCTTGATTATTTGGCTTGATTTCACCTAATGTTTTTAGAATTTGCTTTTGCATTAAATCACCTTTGAGCTTGGTCTTTATTGATTACATATATTCCGATATTGACATATGTTATGTTTCATTGTTTATATTTTAACAAGAGGGAACATAAAATAAATAATTATGTAATGGGTTTTAATGATAGAATTTAACAAAGATGGCTCAAATAGTTTTTTTGTCAAATATTGGCAAAAACTCGTTACTATTTTGCCAGGGGTGACGGTTGCGGCAACCATTGCACTAGCGGCTACTTTTCTTTCAGAGCATTACACAGCCCCAGTAATGCTTTTTGCGCTTTTATTGGGCATGGCGTTTAATTTTCTCTCAGAAGAAGGGGGAAGAGTTTCTAAAGGAATTCAATTTTCCTCAAAAACATTGTTAAGGCTAGCAGTAGGCCTGCTTGGCGCAAGAATAACTTTTACCCAAATTATGGAATTAGGCCTAACCCCTATAGTCATTGTGATAGTTGCTGTTTTTGCAACGATAATATTTGGCACTTTAATGGCAAAATTATTTGGCCTTTCAACCCAGTTTGGGGTTTTAACCTCAGGTGCAGTTGCCATTTGTGGTGCATCGGCCGCCATGGCAATTTCAACCGTTTTACCAAACCATAAAGACCATGAACGCGATACAATATTTGCAGTAGTTGCCGTTACGACTCTTAGCACTATTGCTATGATTGCCTATCCAATATTGATTTCACTATTTCACCTTAATGATACACAAATAGGCATTTTTCTTGGTGGAACAATTCATGATGTAGCACAAGTTGTGGGGGCTGGTTATTCTGTATCTCAAGAGGCTGGAGACGTTGCTACTTTTACAAAATTATTACGAGTGTCAATGTTGTTGCCAATTGTTTTTGGGTTAGCGTTTTTATTTAGAAACTCAAGAGGCGAAGGGCAAGTTAAAGCGCCCTTCCCTTCATTCTTATTGTTATTTGCGGGACTTATAATAATAAATTCACTTGGATTTATTCCGCAAGAAATTTTAGATATTTTAAAACAAGTATCACGCTGGTTTTTAGTAATAGCCATTGCCGCTTTGGGAATGAAAACATCAATTAAACAAATGGCTAGTGTTGGCGGCAAAGCCATTGGACTTATCGTTGCACAAACAGTTTTTATTGCAGGATTAGTATTAGCAATATTATTAGTAGGAATATAAATTATTAAGTTAAATACTAAGGGCTAACATGCCCAAAAGGGAGAAAAATATGTCTAATGATAAACCAAAATCAATGTCTATTATCGTTACAAAAGGGTCGCTAGACCAAGCTTACCCACCATTTATTCTAGCAACTACTGCTGCTGCCATGGGTCTTGATGTAACACTATTTTTTACTTTTTATGGACTTACTTTATTAAAAAAGAAGCTAGACTTAAAAGTCACCACACTTGGCAATGCCTCAATGGAAATGCCTATGATGGGCGGCCATATGGCTATGCCTAATATCATGGCGGCAATGCCAGGTGCGCCAGCCCTTACTACTAAAATGATGAAAGACCTGATTAAGAAAAACGGCGTTGCTTCTATTGATGAATTGCGTGAGCTAGCAATTGAAGCTGATGTAAGAATTATTGCATGCCAAATGACGCTTGATTTATTTGATTATAAACTTGAAGATTTAATTGATGGGCCAGAATTAGGCGGCGCTGCAACATATATTGAGGTAGCAACTCAATCTGATATAAATTTATTCATCTAAATAAAAAGGAAAAAACATGGCTGATGAAACACTAGACGCTAAGGGACTAAATTGCCCACTACCGATTTTACGTGCTAAAAAGGCACTTAACAAATTAGAAGCTGATAAAACTTTAGAGATTTTAGCAACCGACCCCGGCTCAGTGAAGGATTTTGAAGCATTTTGCCGTACAACTGGAAATACACTGATTGAAAGCAATCAAGATGGAGATGTATATTCGTTTTTAATTAAAAAGACTAGTTAATCTCAATCAAAACTATTAGTGCAGAAAATATCATAAAGCGTGTCAACTAATATTCTAGCACGAACATCTGAAATAGAATAAATAATCGAGCGACCTTTTCTTGTAGCGCTTACAAAATTTTCTTTGCGTAAGCGTGCAAGTTGTTTTGATACTTCTGCTTGAGGGATATCTAAGAATTTTTCTAATTCACCCACGCTAGCAGATTTTTCTGCTAGACGGCACAAAATCATCAGCCTGCTTGTATGAGCCACTGATTTTAAAAATGCTGTAGTTTGCTGCGCTCTTTGCAGCATCTTATTTGAGTCTAAAGAGTTATTGGTTAGATCATCTTTAGTTATTATCATGCTTTAAAGCCTTTAAGGAAAACTATTATTGACGTTTAATATATCATCAAAATATGTCAAGCGTTGAGTATTATGAAAATATTTGTAAAACTTATAAACTAAACAGGTCAGAATCTTGAGTTATAACTATCAAGCAATGTTTTTTAATGCGTTAAAAACACTGCACCAAGAGAATAGATATAGAAATTTTGCTCAGCTTGAAAGATTAGCTGGGCAGTTTCCTCGTGCAATTTTTCGAGATAAAAATGGCACTGAAAAACAAATTATAAATTGGTGTTCGAACGATTATCTTGGCATGGGGCAGAATGAAAAACTGCTAAAAACCTTTACAAATGCTGCCAATAAATTTGGCGTTGGAGCTGGCGGAACTCGTAATATTTCAGGTCACAGCTCGCCAATAGTTACGCTTGAGAAATCATTAGCAGATTTACACGACAAACAAGCCGCATTAGTTTTCACTTCTGGTTATGTGTCCAATATGGCGGCAATCGCTACAATTGCAAAATCGCTCCCACAATGCGTGATATTTTCAGATCAAAATAATCATGCCTCAATGATTGAAGGAATAAAACGCTCTGGTGCTGATTTGCAAATTTTTCGCCATAATGATGTTGCTCATTTAAGAGAGCTTTTGCAAAAAACTGATATAAATAAACCCAAACTAATTTGCTTTGAATCTGTCTATTCTATGGACGGAGATATAGCCCCTATTGCCGAAATAATTTCATTAGCAAAAGAATTTTCAGCTCTTACCTATCTTGATGAAGTGCATGGAGTAGCACTTTATGGTGAAAGAGGTGGCGGAATTGCTCAGCATGAAGGGGTTGAGCAAGATATTGATATAATTGAAGGAACTTTAGCCAAAGGTTTCGGCACTCTGGGGGGATATATTGCTGCAAATAGAGAGATAATTGATGTCGTTCGCTCTTATGGCGCAGGATTTATTTTTACCACCGCCCTGCCCCCTGCAATTTGCGCTGCCGCTAGTGCATCTGTTGAACTTATAAAGCACTCACCCAAATTAAGAATACAGCTTCACAGAAAAGTAGCAAAAACCAAAGCAGCGCTATTGAGTGCAGGCCTGCCCGTAAAACACACAGATACACATATAATTCCACTTATGATTGGTGACGCTAAAAAATGCCAATTAGCAAGCGAAATACTACTTGATGAATATGATATTTATATCCAGCCAATAAACTACCCAACCGTGCCAAAGGGGGCGGAGCGTTTGCGCATCACACCAACCCCAAACCATAGTGATGAAATGATTGCACAATTAGTAAACGCTCTAGGTAAGATATTCAAACAGCTTGAAATATAAGCCGTTAATACACATTACTCGATAGATCTGCGCTTTTTATCTTCAATATTTACTGCTAATTTTTGGCTTTCTTTTAATATTGCGCTTAGCCCAATGCCCCCGAGGTAATTTCCGATTAAGTGCAAGTTTGGGGGAAGTTTAATGTTATCAATTATTTCTTCAAGTTCAGGCGTGTAATGGGGTAAGGATTGCGAGCGGCGCAACACAATTGAAGCAATTGGTTTTTCTTCTATTCCTGCAATTCTCTTTCTATCAGATAATGCTAAATCTATTATATCCTCATCATTTTGAAGTAAAATATTTCTATTATGAGCACCACCTATAATCCAGCGCTCTACAGGCTGGCTATATTCTTTAGGAAAGCCATTTTTGCCTGCAAGAATGCCCAAACAATTAAACCCTTCACTAACAGGAAAAAGGCAACCAAAACCTTTAAACAATGGCTTGTCTTCATTAAACACTAAATGCACACTAGCTAGATCAAGCATATCATGTTTTACTAGCTTTTCGCCCGCCTCGATCCCCATTCCTTTAAGTAATGTTCCTGCCGCAGGAGCAGATGTTGCAATGATAGTTGGTCGACTTAAGTCTATATCATTTGCATTTACTTTGCTCGAATAATGTATTTTTACATCGTTTTTTTGTAGATATTTTGCTAGCCTTTCAGTTAATTGCTCCATACCAAAAGAGGGCATGATTGACCCTTTTACTTTTGGTTTTATTTTCTTTGCTTTTTTTCTATTAAATATTGGACTTAAAATAAGGGAGGCGCTCATTTTTTTACCGTCACCAGCATATACGCCTTGTAAAAAAGTTTCTAACAAATATCGGTGTCCAGATTTTCCTAAATATTGCTTACCCCAATCATCAATTGTTCGACCCTTATTTAGGCCTTTGTCTTTTGAGCGCTTTAACTTAATCACTCCAGCGACAAAGCGAATAGTTTCAACAATATTTAATGGCCAGCGCTTCATTGAGCCTCTATAAATATTTTTAACTTTTGCTAATTTTCCAATCTGCGCCATTTCAAGCTTTATATCGTCAAATAGCGCTTCAAAATCTGCAGAATTAACCAATGAGCTAGCAGCATAATCCATGGGCCCATAGGGGCTTCCCATGGTTTTTATTAAACCTCCTGCACGATTCGATTCCTCAAAAATTTCAACCTCATACCCCCTTTTAACAAGATAATATGCACTCAAAAGACCCGATATACCGGCTCCAATTATAGTAATTTTCATATGTTTTAAATTGCTCTATATTGCCTTAGAAAAAGTCATGCTATCAGGCTTTGCGCGCAAAAGTCGTTCATCAAATGATGTGCAAATTACACGTAAAAAACTTTTTCCAATTTCAGTTATTGTTAAATTATCTCCATTCACCAAGACGAGTCCGTCTTTAATCATGGTCTCTAAACGTTTTACAACCGCTTGTTTTTGATTTGCATCAACAAAACTAATTTTAAATTTTGTCATCAACTCTAAAATCTGCGATTGAACTAACTGATCCTCTTTAGTTAACTTATGACCGCGCAAAGTAGGGATAAGCCCCTTACTTGCCTGAGCCTCATAAAGCGAAAGCACTTTTTGATTTTGGTGAAAACAATCAGGCGTTGCAGAGATTGAGCTAACGCCAAGCCCCAATAAAACATCTGTTTTTTGATCGGTATAACCCATGAAATTTCTATGCAATCTTCCTTCATTCATAGCAATAGCTAAATCTTCATCTAAAAGAGAGAAATGATCCATTCCTATTTCAACATATCCAGCTTCAAGCAAACGCTGTTTTGCATAATCGTAAAGGGCGCGCTTTTCTTCAGGATTGGGGAGGTCTTCATCTTTAAAAAGCCTTTGTGCAGGTTTAATCCAAGGCACAATAGCAAGAGAATAAAGTGCTATTCGGTCTGGCCTTAACTCAAGGGTTTTGTCCATTGTTAGAGCCATTTCTTTCTGCCCCTGTCCGGGCAGGCCATAAATTAGGTCAAAATTTATTGAAACAAAACCAAGTCTTTTGGCACTATCAACTGTTTTCTTTGTTGCTTTTGGTAATTGAATTCGATTAACCAGCTTTTGGACATTTAGATTAAAATCCTGCACGCCAATGCTAATGCGATTAAAACCTAATTCACTTAACATTTCTAAATGTTCATCTGTAGTATAATTAGGGTGAACTTCAATTGATCCTTCAAAATCATTTCTATCAATATTTACTTTTGATAAAATACTAGAAATCATTTTACGCAGATTATCTGGTGAAAGAAAAGTAGGCGTGCCACCTCCTAAGTGAATATTCTTTAATGGGCGCTTAGTTAAATAGGGAACTGACTTTAGATAAGCCTCCCACTCAGCAATAATATTTTTTACATAAGGGTCTTCATATCGCTCATGATTACGAGAAATAGTGGTATTGCAAGCACAATAACAGCATAGCGATTCACAAAAAGGAATATGAATATATAGACTCCAAGGACTTTTGGGCTGTTTAAGGGCATTATTTAATGATTGCACCCATTCATCAGTTGTTGGTGCATCATCCCAATAAGGCACGGTTGGGTAAGATGTGTAACGAGGCGCAGGAATATCATATTTTTTAAAAAGATCAGACATGATTATATTCTCGAACTGTTTTGATAAATAAATGCACATTTTCTTCAGGAGTTTTTGGCAATATGCCATGCCCAAGTCCACTTACCCAGCCTAGGGGTGGATCGTTTTTATACATGCGGTCAAGATAGGCGTGTAAATGCTCAAGAAATTCTTCTTTAGGTAAAAATAGCAAGGTCTGGTCAAAATTACCTTGAGTGAATCCAGTGTTTAAGTCTTTCATGTCAGAAACAGACCAGCGGTGATCTACTCCAAGTCCTGCTAATATATCACTTTGAAAAAATGAATGTTTATAGTGTGAGGGGGTTGTTCCTTTAGTATAAAGCCCAATCTTTTTAGGGAAATGCCTAGCATATTGCTCGATATAAGGAACAACTAAAGACTGATAAAGCGAAGGAGAAAGCTCGCCCGCCGCCGTATCAAACATCATAATTACTTCAGCGCCAGCCGCAAGTTGTTCTTTAGTGTTTTGAATAAGAACAGGAAGTAAAATTTCCATAAAATCATGAAATAGAGCAATAGAGGTTTTTGTTTCTATGAGGTTGCCCTTGTGCGTTCCCTCAACTGCATAGGTGAACAGACTAAAAAGCCCTCCATTAAAACCAACAAGACTTTTATTATCAGGCAGCCGCTCACGAGTTTTTTTAACAGCTTGTGCTTGAAATGATAATTTTTCTGCAACATTTACAGACTTATCAAGCTTTGAAAATGTATCTTTATTCAATGACCATGCAAGCTTTGGCCCAGATGAAGTATATTCTAGCCCCATGCCTAAAGCATCAAGAATGAATAAAATATCACTAAAAAGAATTGAAACATCAAAATCAAAATCATCAATAGGCCCCATAGCAACCTCTGCTGCAAGGTCTGGAGTTGTGCATAATTTAGTAAAACCATGGGCTTTGCTTAATGCCTGATAATGATGATGGTAGCGTCCAGCTTGACGCATAAACCAAATTGGAGGTGTCTTTTGAGGTATACGTTTTAGTGCGTTTTGAAATGCTAAATTAGTCATTATTATTCTTTCTATTGTCTGTCCATTGATAACCAACAGAGCGGATTGAACGTATATATTGCCCAGCAGCTTTTCCAAGAATTTGGCGCAAGCGGACAATGGAATTGTCGATTATTCTATTGCTAGGAAATTGGTCAGCGCCGCATAATTCATCTAAAATATCATTGCGGCTAACGGGGCGCGGGGCTTCTCTTAATAAGATGCTTAAAAGTTTAAAATCTCTATTTGAAAGAAAAGTAATTTTCCCCTCACTATCGCTAACCGACATATTATCTAAATTTATTATTCTATCTGCACATGCAATGGTTTGGGGTAGACGCTGATGATCTTTAAACACATGCTGAACCCGCAAAAGCAATTCTTTAAATGCGAATGGTTTTGGAATATATTCACAAGCCCCTAACTCATATCCCCTAAGGCGCTCATCTGCTGAGCTTTGTGCAGTTAGAAATAAAAATGGTGTGGGAATTTTATTTCTCATAGAGGCCGCAAATTCAAAACCAGAACCATCAGGAAGACCAACATCTAAAATTAGCAGATCAAAACTATATTTTTTCAGCTCAACATTGGCTTTTTTAATACTATTTGCCCAGACAACTTTATAGCCAGCATCTTTTAGGCGCTCACAAAGCGTTGCACCTAAGGACTGATCATCTTCAAGGAGGAGGAGCTTATTCACGTTTTTTGTGCCTTTAAAAAAGTAAGTTTCACAATAAAACCTTTTGAATTATCACTGGAGGGAAAGTTAACTTCACCCCTCATTTTTTGTATTAGCTTGTCCACCAAGTATAAACCAATGCCAGCATTATTATTGATATTTGTAAGCGTTGATAATTGAGCTAATTGCTTGCGTGAACCTTTAAAGCCAGAGCCATTATCGCTAATTATAATTGTAATTTTATCGTGCTCACTATCATCTGTTTCAATTGATATTCTAGTTGCACTTCCATGTTTCACTGCATTGTTAAAAATATTTTGAAAAATTATTTCAAGTGTTCTTCGATCACCATGAATAATATGATCATGCTCTAAAGAAACTTCTATATCTGGCTCGTGAAAACGCACCCTGCTTATTATATCTGATAATAAAATATCCTCTAAATAAAGACTTGATATATTTAGCTTTGATAATTCTAATGAATTTTCAAGCTTCATTTGCAATCTACGACTATCTCTTTCTAGTCGTGAAATTAAGGAGTTTTCTTCGCCCTGATATTTGTCTTTTATTGCCCCAACCTGCATCTGCAAAGAGGTCATTGAATTTTTTAAATCATGATTAAAAGCCAAATAGAAGTCATTGAGTGTGCGATAGGATTTTCTCTCCTTATAAATCAAATAAACAATGGCTATTCCACCAGCTAACAGTGCAATAACAAGCGAAAACCCCTCCCATTTGAGCATGGAGCGAATGTTATCTGGTGCATTTAATTCTATCTGAGCCCACGCATGAACAAACCACCAAACAACTAATGAAATGGTAAAAATAAGCCAGATAATTGCAATTGTTACTTTTATTTTAAAATTGTTCATTGCTTAAAATTTCTAAAGGCAATTTCAAATTTTAGCAAAGCAGTTTCAATTATTTTGTCATCATGAGCATGCGACATAAACATCACCTCATATCCACTTGGAGCAATATAAATGCCTTGTTTTAATAGCTCTGAGAAAAGCGATTTGAATTGAGTTTGCATATCTTGCGGCAAATCAGCAGGCGAGTTTATTTCCTTATCCATCGCATTAGGGCAAAGCCAAATAAGCGATCCTTCTTGAACTAGTTTAATATTTTTACCAGCTTTATTTATTAAATCTCTAAGTGCATTTGCAAAGTCAGCCGAGCGTTTATTCAAGACCTCGTAGTGATCAGACTTGGCGGCCTTTTTAAGTGTTGCAAGTCCCGCTCGCATGCTAATGGGGTTGGCGCTTAAAGTGCCTGCCTGATATACTGAGCCAAGAGGCGCTGTTTGATCCATTATATCTGCTCGACCACCAAAAGCACCAACAGGAAAGCCACCACCAATAATCTTGCCATAAGTTACAAGGTCTGGAGTAATATTTGTTATCTCCGCCATGCCACCAAGTGCCATACGAAAGCCAGTGATTACTTCATCAAAAATTAGCAAACTATCATTTTGCTTGGTTATTTCTCTTAGTTTTTTTAAAAACTCTAGCTCTAATGGCAAAAGACCAAAATTTGCAGGCAATGGCTCAATAATAACAGCCGCAATATTTTTTGCTTCATTTTCAAATAACTTTATTAAAGCGGTCTCATCTCCAAGTGGTAAAACCAATGTATCTGCTGCTTGATTATCTGTAACGCCAGAGCTTGAAGAGGCAGCTGTTCCATCAGCTAAACCAGAGCCAGCCTTAACCAACATACTATCGACATGACCATGATAGCAGCCATCAAATTTTACAATTTTATCACGCTTTGTAAAACCACGAGCCAGACGAAGCGCACTCATTACTGCTTCTGTGCCTGAATTTACAAAACGCACTTTTTCAAGAGGTTCAATATTATCAACCATCCATTCAGCTAGTTCTAAAGAATAGGGATCTGCTGCTCCTAACGTCCAAACATCATCAATAGCTTTATTGATTTCAACTTGTACATCTTTATCTCTATGACCTAAAATTAGCGGGCCAAAGCTTTGGCAAAAATCGATATATTCATTACCCTGCACATCAGTGATGCTTGCTCCTTGTGCGGATTTAAAAAATATTGGCGCACGCCCCATGCCTTTAAATGATCGAACTGGGCTATGAACTCCACCTGGTGTTACCTTTAAAGAGCGTTCAAATAATTCTTGTGTCATGTTTTTGATAATCCTAAATCAAGCGCCTTTCGAGCACCATAAGTGATAATATATTGAGCGCCTGCACGGGAGAAAACCTGCCATGTTTCAAGCAATGCTTTATCAAAATCACTAAGACCTTCTTTTGCTAAAAGCACTAATGAGGCATATTCCCCGCTAACCTGATAAACACCAACTGGCAACTTATTCTGACGCTTAATTGGACTTAAAAGATCAATGGAAGACATGCCCGGTTTTAGCATTAGCAAGTCTGCGCCTTCGCTTGCACAGCGCTGACTTGCGCCAAGCGCATCATTTTTATTTCTTACATCAATTTGATACTGTTTCCTATCGCCAAAAGAGGGTGTAGAATTAGCTGCTCCTCTAAAAGGGCCATAGAACTGACTGGCAAATTTGGTTGAATAAGACATGATTGGAATATTTACATGAGCATTTTTATCAAGAATATTGCGAATTGCCCCAACCCGCCCGTCCATCATATCACTTGGCGCGATGCCATCGGCTCCAGCATCAGCATAAGCAAGCGCATAATCGCTTAATGCTAAAAGTGAAGCTTCTAAATCAATTATTCCCCTTTGCTTTTTATCTTGATGAAAAATACAACAATGCCCATCAACAGAAGAAGAGCAAAGACAGGTATCAACCCATAGGTGTAAATCATTTCCAAAACGCTGTTTTATTGCCCTTACAATTTGTGCGCCAGAATCTGCATTTATACCCTTTTTTTCTGGCACGCTAAAAAGCATGAATTGACGAACTGCTTTTTCTAAATCGCTTTCAATTTGCTTTAAGCCAGCATCAATCCCCATTTTATTATTTCCATCAAGACCAAGAATAGCCTCCTCGCCCTTCAAGCCTTCAATAATAAAAATAGGTTGAATAAGTTTTGATATGCTAAGTCCGTTTTGTGCCAATAATTCACGAATATGTGGATTTGCTCTATTGCGCATTAAATGTTTCATTTGCTTATCTGGTTAACCCAGTCCTCTTCATTGACAAAAGGAAAAACTCTTCCTTCTCCCACTATAGATGAAATAATTTTATAAGTATGCCCAAGCCCACAAGAATGAGTAGCGTTTAATATTTCTGGCTTTATTTCAATAGCCCTTTTGAAAGAGGAGCCTGATCGCCAATAAAAATATTTTTCGTTATCCATTTCAATATCAGACCTGTTGGGCATTAGTCTATAAGTAGCAATGGCAGGAGTTGAGGGGCTATCTTCATGAGTTAATATAAGCCAGTTTAAACTATTCTTGTTCAAGAGGAATTGTAAATTTCTTTCACAAAAACCACCTAAATTATCATCAACACCATTCACCCAAATATTCTTTTTGGCAAGTTTAAACCAGCTTGCCACACCACTAGCCCAAATGGTCTGGCTTTTAATTGCAGATAAATATTCATCTGGAATGTGTGATGAGGCTAATAATAAAACATTAGCATCTGCCATTTTTTTTAAGGCTTGAGCATCAACCGGAATGGGTTCACGAGTGAATAAATCGCCTAATTGTTTTGGATTAAATATCTCTTGGCTTTTGATATTATTTAGCAGCTTTTTATTAGATTCTAAGGTGAAAACCTTAAGGCTTTTTCCCCCCTCAGTTTCCCCTTGAGTTGAAATTATTCGCCCCTGCTCAATTGTGCTTACCCATACGCCAATTTTTTGATGACACCCGCCACCATAAGAGGAGAGAATTTGACGCTCTTTTTGCACATCGTTAAATGTCTTGGTGCAATTTATGCCAGATAGAATTTTTGCTAAATCCTTGCGCTTTGATGCAATTTCAACAACCAAAGCCCCTTGTGCAGCAGCTGGCGGGTTAACGCTTGCAGGTAACACCATCCATTCACATTGTTCTATTGCTTGGCGAATTTTATTAGCACTTTGATCAAAATTATCATCAGGCTGATTATAATCGCTGGCAGATAAAAGCCTATCAATAGCAGCCTTTGCAACAATTAAGCCATCGGCCTCAAGTTTAAGTAATTTATCTAATCTTGTTTGAATATTACCTCTAACATCTTCAAAAGTAATATTTTTCAACCCATTTGGAAAAGCCTTTTTTAAAAAACCTTCCAAATTAAACATTCTACGTGGAGAGGAGGAAAGAAGGCGCAATTGTTTTGTTCTTTTAACACCTTTAATAGCGGTTTTTTTCACCAACAATAAATCTTTGTGATCTGCTCTTGGTAAACTTGCTGCCAAGATAGTGTCTTCATCCATTTGGGTTGGCAGATCTTTCCATGAATGCACCACCATATCTATATTACCCTGAATAAGATCTGCTCTAAAATCCTGAGTGAAAACACCCTGCGAGGGCATTTTCCACAAGGGGTCATCTTGGTTTTGATCTCCAAGTGAAGAACTAAAGTGATATTTTATTTCAATATTAGAATGGTGTTTTTTAAGAGCATCACCAACCATATAGGCCTGAAGGCGAGCAAGGTCGCTCTTTCGGCTAGCAATGTTTATGAGCATATATATCCTCCCAGCCAAACGGCCTAAAATGACGCACAGAAAATCTTTTTGCACTTAATGTTGAAATATGATGTTTGGCATTAGTAATCTGAGTTTGGAGCAGTTTGGAAGTTTTTTCAATCTGAATGAATAAATCGTCAAGCGTTACCAATTTGCAATCAACATCAAGCCGCTCATCTGACGTTTGATCACGCAAATCTATAATGATTGATAGTTTATCATTTGATTTTTCTAGCCAGCTAATTATTTCCTTAGTTGAAAGGGGAGCTGCAACAATTAAAGCCTGCATTGGAGAAGTAGCTGTTTGATCGTTTAATCTAAATATTTTGATATTATTCATCAAACGTGGCTCAATTGTTGCAGCCTTTGCAGGGGAGCGCAAATACATACTAATTTGGTGAGAACCGTCATTTAGGTAGGGGAGAGCCTTTTGCGCTAGCTGCCCACCGCCAATTATTGCGATATTTTTATAATCATTGACAAAATATTTAGTCAGCGATCCATAAGAGCGAAGCCCAACAGAGCTTAAATATTGGTTGCGGATTTCTTTTACATCAATGATTAAATATTGAGCTATGCGGCGAAATTGATTAAACCATGCTGGATTATTCGTATTCTCATTATTTGCAAAAACCTTAAACTGCCCAAAAACTTCTGTTTCCCCTACAATGCGAGATTCGAGCCCACATAGAATATTCAAAAGACTTGAATAAGCAGATTTGCCTTTTGTAATATATTTTGGAGAAATATTGCCTAAATCTAGCGCAGGTGTCATCGAGAGATAAATTTTTCTTTGACAAGTTTCAAATAACACCCATTCCTCTTGGTCAAGCACAGGCGTCTTATCTCCCGAGCTTTTTATAATGTGGCAAATTGTTAAGTTCTCAATCATAGGAAGAATATAGTTTTTGCAAATTCTGCTTTTGTCACAGAATTGTCAGAGAAATTACTGAATATATTATTTTTCTCCTGTAATGCAAAACTATTTGTGGAGATTTTATTTTTGCCAGCCTAATAATTGTTTTTTTATAATTATTTCAATCACGTCCATGCCAATTTCGCTATCATTAAGACAAGGAATATAGGCATACTCTTCACCGCCATGCTCCAAAAAGTCATCACGCCCCTCTTGTGCAATTTCTTCTAAGGTCTCTAAACAATCAACCGAAAATGCAGGGGCTATAATAGCAATTTTTTTAGCGCCCTTCTTTGGTAGTTCAGCCAATATCTCATCTGTATAAGGCTTTAGCCATTCATCTGGACCAAACCTACTTTGAAATGAAACTATGATTTTCTCTTCATTCCAGCCTAATTTTTCACGTAATAACCTAGTTGTTTCTAGGCATTGATCATAATATGGATCACCATTATCATAATAGCTTTGTGGCATGCCGTGATAGGTTGTAACTAATACATCTGGTTCAAATCCAGCGTTTTTAATGCCTTTTAGAATGCTATTGGCCAGAGCATCTATATAGCTTGGTTCGTTATAATAAGCTGGCAGAGTGCGAATTGCAGGCTGATAGCGCATAGTTTTTAGAACATCAAAAGCTTTATCATTAGCAGTTGCAGTCGTTGGTGCAGAATATTGCGGGTAAAGAGGGGCTAAGAGAATTCGATCACAACCTTTTGCTTTTAAGGCCTCTAATCTTTCTTTTGTTGAAGGATTGCCATAACGCATTCCAATATCAACAATAACTTCAGAGCCCAGGCGTTTTTGTAGTTTTTTTGCTTGTGAATAAGAAATTATTCTTAAGGGGCTATCATTTTTTTCTTTGTCCCAAATTTTATCATAAAGAGCACCACTTTTTTTTGGCCTAAAAGTTAAAACTATGAAATTTAAAACAAACCACCAAATTATTGGCGCAGTTTCTATAACCCTTTTGTCTGAAAGAAACTCTTTAAGATAACGACGCATTGAGAAATAATCAGTTGCATCAGGCGTTCCAAGATTTAAAAGTAAAATTCCAACTTTTTCAGGTGTGGCAATAGTTTTATTAGTAAGTATTTTTTGTGACATGGTGCTTTTTAAAAGTTTTTTGACAAGAATAATATTTCACATACTCATGCTCTCACAAAATAAAAAATGCAAGAGTAAAACACAACTAACGCCTAAAACATTGATTACATTAAATAATTTCTTAGGGGGGCGCATGCCACAAACAAAGATAGCAAAGCGCAAGGCTCTTAAGTTGGCAATATTAGTTAAAATAAACACCCCCACCTATTCTAACAATATTGATATTCATGCAGAAAAAATCTCCATTGCTAAACATTACTAAAAGCAGAAATTTTACACCTTGCATGCAACAATAGTAGTTTTTTAAACTACTAAACTACCAGCTAAATCCTCCTGAAATTTATAGTTTTACAAAACACGAATTTACAACCATTTAAACGTAGTTTATTTGCGTTTACCAAGGTCAAACTTCCACTAAGATTTTCTCCAGCATAACGAAGCGTTCCACGCCATTTATTTTGCTGAACTTGTCTTGCGCCCATTAAAATTACTCTATTTAGATGTTTTAAATTTTCTTTAGAGCGAGCATCAGATCGTAGCCATACTAATTTTGCACAAATTGCTCTGCCATTTTTACAACTAACAATTTCATAACGAGATTCTCCAGTAGTTGTCTGCCAACTACCAAGCGGTGAAACTTCACCTCCCTGAGCAGAAGGAATTGCCATTGCAAGAGCAATGCTAAGGCTTATAATAAAATTCAAAATTCTATGAGGCACTTTATTCTCCAAAAACTAAAGTAAAATAATAAAATGCTTTTGCCATAAGTGAGGTGAATTGATTTCGAATAGCTCATTCATCAAGCGTTCATAAAAGTTTTTGCAATTATTTATTGAAATAAACACTTGAACTAAATCCAAATTAGCTCTAGTGACAGCTAATCATTTGTTTGGCTGAGGGCTGAACGGAGGATTGGCGTTTGCCAATAGGTTTTATTTTTTTAAATCCGGCCTCCCGTGTTCTCACTCTTTTGAAGAATTCTTTGATGCCTTAAAAGGCTTCACTTTAGGCTTTGCGCTAAATGAATGAGAAGTGAACTTAAAATTAGAAAGGCATCTTATGGCTCTTTATGAACATATCTATATGGCACGGCAAGATGTATCCGTTGCTCAGGTCGAAGAATTGACCAAAACTTACACCGAATTGCTTGAAGCAAATGGTGGCAAAGTGACTAAACATGAATATTGGGGTGTTAAGCCACTTGCTTATCGCATCAACAAAAACCGCAAGGCACATTTCACATTGCTTAACATTGATGCTCCACACGAAGCTGTTGCTGAAGTTGAGCGCCAAATGCGCATCAATGAAGACGTGTTACGTTTTTTAACTATTGCTGTTGAAGAGCTTGATGCTGAACCATCAGTAATGATGCAAAAGCGTGAAGACCGTCCAGATCGCGGTGAGAAATTCTCTCGCGGCCCAAAAAGATTTTAGTGTTAAGGAAAATATGAACAATGGCAATTCGTAATCTTACATCAGCACAGGCTCGCCGCCCTTTTCAGCGTCGCCGCAAGACCTGTCCATTCACTGGTGAAAATGCACCGAAAATTGACTATAAAGATGTGCGCCTTTTACAGCGTTATGTTTCTGAGCGTGGTAAAATTATACCAAGCCGCATAACAGCAGTTTCAGCAAAAAAACAACGTGAATTGGCAAAAGCCATTAAACGTGCGCGTTTTCTTGGTCTTTTATCATTCGCAGTTAAATAATTTAATCGCCTCATTTTGAGGCACAGTTGGAGAGGCAAATAACTTGCTTCTTCTAACCGCTAATTTTTAGCGGGACAGCATTTGGAGAATAAAATGAAAGTAATTTTGCTAGAACGTGTGGGTCGTTATGGCTCAATTGGAGATGAAGTTGAAGTTAAAAACGGCTTTGCCCGCAATTTCCTTCTTCCTTCAGGCAAAGCCCTTAGAGCAACAGAAGCAAACCGCGCAAAATTTGAAAGTCAGCGCGCTGCAATTGAAAAACGCAATGAAGAGAAACGTGAAGCAGCGGCAGGAATTGCTGCAGGACTAAACGGTCACTCTTTGGTTATGGTTCGTCAAGCAGCAGAAACAGGTCAGCTTTATGGATCAGTTAGCTCACGTGATATTTCTGAAGCACTTGTTGCCGATGGCTTTAATGTATTACGCTCACAAGTTGATTTAACAACAGCAATTAAAGAAGTTGGTTTGCACGATATTGCGCTAAATCTACATGCTGAAGTTGCAATCACTGTAAGCGTCAACGTTGCCCGCTCTGCTGATGAAGCAGAACGTCAAGCATTGGGTGAAGATTTAAAAGTTGTCAACTATGAAGATGCAGAAGAAATTATCACTGCTGATGCAGAATCTGATGATAATGAAGATGAATCATCTGAAGAAACTGAAGAAACAAACGATAGTGGTAAAAAAGAAGAAGAATCAGCTGATAAAGACTAATTCTTCCAATCTATATCATTTGAATTACAAGGTCGGGATTTATCCCGACCTTTTTTATTATCTGCAACAAAGTTATCCCCGCTAACCCGTTAAATATCCACGCAAATGGACAAAAGCTAATATTTGTAAAAAAATATATAAAAACTATTCGAAATCAAAAATAATTCATGCTTAATAGAGTATGAACAAACAAGGATAAAAAATGGCAGAAGTAACCCTACTTCACCCAAACGAAAATGAAAAATATCGCCTTGCCCCTCATAATGTGGAGGCAGAGCAAGCGCTTTTAGGTGCCATTCTTGTCAATAATGAGGCCTATCATCGTGTTTCCGATTTTTTACTGCGAGAACATTTTTTTGAACCAATCCATAGCGAAATCTATTCTGTTTTTGGCAAAATAATTCAGGCTGGCAAGGCGGCAACTCCCGTCACAGTCAAAACTTTTTTGCCAGATGAATTATTAGAAAATATCACCATGGCGCAATATCTTGCACGTTTGGCCGCAGAAGCCGCAACTGTTATCAATGCCTATGATTATGGCCGCTCAATATATGATTTAGCAATAAGACGCTCGCTTATTTTAATTGGTGAAGAGCTTGTTGAAAATGCTTATGAGTCAGATGTTGATGAAACCCCTGTTAAACAAATCGAAGAGGCTGAAAAAAACCTATATGAGCTAGCTGAAAGAGGCCATAAAAACAGCGGCTTTCAGGGTTTTAATGTATCACTGCTTGATGCAATAAAACTGGCCGAGCAAGCCTATCAGCGTGATGGGCATCTATCTGGCACATCTACTGGTTTAATAGATCTCGATCGTTTAATGGGCGGCCTTCAAAGCTCTGATTTAATCATTCTTGCCGCTCGCCCCGCAATGGGCAAAACAGCATTAGCAACAAACATCGCCTTTCATATTGCAAAAAACTATAAGAGTGAGCCCACTCCAGATGGGCAAATAAAAACTATCGATGGTGGGGTTGTTGGCTTTTTTTCACTCGAAATGAGTTCTGAGCAACTTGCCACTCGTATTTTAGCTGAGCAGGCAGAAATTTCATCCTCTGATATTAGACGCGGTAAAATTCATGAAAGCCAATATTCCAAACTTGTTGATGTATCTAACAAAATGAGTTCTATGCCGCTTTATATTGATGACACTGGCGGCATCAATATTGCACAATTAGTGGCACGTGCCAGACGGCTAAAGCGTCAAAAAGGCCTTGATCTGTTGATCGTTGATTATTTGCAGCTTCTTTCTGGCTCGGCTCGATCTGCCAATGCAAACCGTGTGCAGGAATTAACCGAAATCACCACCTCACTTAAGGCTCTAGCAAAAGAACTTGCCGTGCCAATTCTAGCACTATCCCAGCTTTCGCGCCAAGTTGAAAACCGCGATGACAAACGCCCGCAATTAGCAGATTTGCGTGAATCTGGTTCAATCGAGCAAGATGCTGACGTTGTGCTGTTTGTTTATCGAGATGAATATTATTTACGCAATAAAGAGCCAAAAGAAGGCTCACCAGAGCATCTAACTTGGCAAACCGAAATGGAGCAGGTTTTTGGCAAAGCAGATATCATCATTGGCAAACAACGCCACGGCCCAACAGGAACAGTGCAGCTTGGTTTTGAAGCGCAATATACCAGATTTACTAATTTAGCTAAATCAGATCATTTACCAGAGCATATGGAGTGATTTAGATAAATGACTTCTTCTATAAATCTAAAAGGCCGCTTAACCGTTGACTTAGGGGCGCTTGTAAAAAACTACAAAGCGCTTGATATGATAAGTGCTGGCTCATTAACAGGTGCG